>JBKKAT010000663.1:0-18936 GCA_046714535.1 Acidobacteriota bacterium
CGATTTCAACGACAGTCGATACCGGTTCCACGTCGTAGACCAGAGATAAGACTCCGTTGTCCGGCGCAACGAAATAGTAGTTATCGGTAGCCACGATGATCGATTTTCGTGAAGATCCGACTGTTGGATCAACCACCACAACGTGAATCGTTCGACTGGGAAAGTACGAAAAACAGGAACGCAAAATGAAACCAGCCTCCAGTATGTCATGCGGAGGAACATCGTGACTCAAATCGACGATTTGTGCGTGCGGCGTGATCGAGAGAATGACGGCTTTCATCGCGGCCACGAAATGATCCTTTGTGCCGAAGTCAGTTAGCAGAGTAATAATCGGTGTCTTGACGACCGCCATAGCCAGATTCTATCACGGAGTCACGAAGCGCACAGGAACAAAAAAATATGGAGAACGGTCCGTGGGACACAGTAATTAAACTTAAATGGGGATCGGAGAAGTGGTGCGAAAAGATTTTCGCGCATAAAAGACAGTGGAGATCGCGAGAATGACCACGGAAAGGATTGCCCATAGAATGGCCCACACCCATGCAGGTATGCCGGTCAGAGAAGCAATTGTTGCCGCATCATTCCCGCACGTTGATTTAAGCGAAAGAAAATAGACGGTCTTGATTGCTTCCAGCGCGTTCAATGAGCATTGCACTGCCAGGAAGGTCAAAAAGAAATGTGCAAATTGAATGGAGGCAAGCCGTACCACCCCGAAGAGAGCGATAGCAATCAATAAACCGGCTGACCATGAGAAAAGAGACCTGGTCCAGATCAAGTAGGTCGCAAGCAGCAGCAGGATTCCCAAAGCCACAGCGATCAAAGGCATCTTGTTGGTTTGCATGCCGGTTCCAGGCCGGAGTGACAATCCGACCAGTACCGAAATCGAAGCGATCATTGCGATAACTAAAAGGTTATTTGTATGACCCACAAAAACGGTCGTGACGATCAAAACAAGCAAAGCACATCCGATGAGCGTGGGACGTACATGTTTTTCGTTACGGCTCAGTAAGAGAAGCAAGGCGCCAAAAAGAGTGGTTCCAAGATAACCAGCGCTGCTAACAAGAAAGCGCATACCGCCACGCGTGTAGGTTGTGCCGCTTCCATTCATTCGGACGATCAGACTCTCAACTTCTCCACCAGTCAGAACCGCTGCAAGTCCGTGCGATGTTTCATGGATGAATGTGGAAAAAATCAGGAATGGGTAAATGATGATTTGCGCAAAAGGAAGGAAGGACAAAAAAATGGTGAGCAGAACTGCAATAACCAGCCAACGAACATTCATTCTTGTGTCGCCGATCCTTATTATAATAATCTTTAACGCTCAAAACGGGCAAAAAGTTCAAATCAAGCGTAAAGACGCAACCGGATGTGTAAGAAGGGGGATAGGGAGATAATGGGGATAGGGAGATAATTTTTAGTTTTTTTCATCCCCCCTATCTCAAATATCTCCGCATCTCCTTCTTACACGCAGCTAATCGCATGTTTGCTGTAAAAACAGAAAATAGTAATGCAAAGACGCAAAGAAAATATGCTAATCTGAAATTCTGCCGATGGTAATTACGTTCGAGTCTCGGAAGAAAAGTTATCCAGCCTATCTATTCGTTTTCACCTACGCCCTGGTTGCATTAGTCTTCAAGGATCGCTGGCAATATTTGATGGGACTTGTCCTGGCACTGGTCCTGTTTCTCGGATCTTACGGGTTGGGAAAACGTCTTTCCTTTTTTATCTTCAAAACACCCGATCAATCGTTATATTTTCCGATCGGATTGGGATGCGCGCTGGTTCTTACTTTCTTCGCTGCGTCTTTTGACACGAGCCCATCCATCTTTTATGTGGTTTGGGGTTGTTTAGCGCTTCTGTCTGCCTTTGAATTGCCGGTTCTCGCTTACCGGATCAACCGAAATTATTTTTGGGCATCGCCTCTTATTCTCCTGGCATTCTGGTCCAGCTTTTCACCTTCTTTAAATCCTTTGACTCTCGAATACTATTTGGGACTGCCGCATCATTATCTTGCCGCCGGGAAAATTCTTAGTTTGCCTGGAAACCTTTACTCCTCTCTTCCTCCTTTTGGGCCTACTCTGACGCTGCTGTTTTCCTCTATGGGTGTCGATACCGGAGTCAAAGCCTTCACGCTGCTCCTTTATTTTCAAATTCTTTCCATAATGGTTTCTCTTTTACGGTGGTTCATAACCGAGCCCGTTTTTGCAGGCGGAAATGGCAAAGACCAGGATTATCAGACGGACTTGATGTTTATGACACGAACGGAATTGCTGGTCATTCCTTTATTACTGGTGCCGGTTGTTTTCGCAGTTTTTCATCAGCAGACGCATGACCTCTTAATTGCCCTGTTCTTCTGCGCCGCCATCGCTTCCCTGATCAAAGAATACGACTCGATGACAACACTCAAAATCTGGAATATCGGATTGCTGTTGGCTTTTGCACTCTGGACCAAATACAGCGCTCTTTTTTTCATTCCGTGGATTGGGCTCTTATGGTTTGGTCTGTCCGGATGGAGATTTAGCAGGGAGAACTGGAAGGTGTTTGGCCTCATCATTGCAACCGCATTTCTTTTCTGGCTCGCTGTTCCCCTTCGAAATGGTTTGCAGTACAAAGACCCGATTTATCCGGCATTATCAGGGATTTTTTCGGCCGGCAGTTGGACTCCTGCTCAATCTTTGTATTTTGTTCGCGAGACAATGAGTTCGGGAAGCGGACTCATGGAAGCTCTCGCCCGATTTGTTGGTCTTGTGTTTGACCCGCAAGGGATTGGTTTGGTTTTGCTGGTTTCACTTGCTATCTATCCTTTCTCGCGAAAGTTGCGCGTTGTGAACTACCTGTTATTTTTTGGGCTTGCCTGTTACATCACCTGGTTTTTTGTGTATCAGCATTTCCGGCAATTCCTTCCTGTCTATCTCAGTTTGTTTCCTGTTTGTTATTTCGCCTTTCGCTATCTCTACATCCGCTGGCCAAAATATGTCTGGGTTGTGTGGGGGGCCTGTGTGGTCGCAACGGTCGCTCCCTTGTTTCAGTTTTTTCAATCCTCATTCCTGATTTCACCCTTGCAAACGCAGAAGGAGTTTTTGACGGCGCATCTGGATTATTATCCTGTCGCCATGAAACTGAATCATGACGAATCGATTCGCGGTGATATTCTTTTGCTCGGGGAGAATCGAGTCGCTTATTACAAACGTCCTGTAATCGCTGGAAGCCGTTATGATGCTACTCCTGTGCTGGATGACCTTCGAAGTGCCGCGAATCCCGAAGAACTCTTCCGTCGCATTCGTAGACGGGGAATTCGTTATCTGGTTTACGATGAAGCGCAATTTTATCAAATGTACGGGTCCCAGGGACTCTTCCGCCTGACGGAAACGCAAATATTCAATTTGCAAAACATGCTGACTAAATATTCGCAATTGCGGATGCAAAGCGGACAGATCCGGCTGCATGAACTCTCAGATTCACTCATCTGGTAACGTGCAACAACTCGAACTCTTCACCCCACCAACGCCAAAAGCAAGCAACTGCGATCTCCCCGCACTCTTTGAGTATCTGAATCGAAAATACTGGCAAGGTCGTTTGCCATCATTCCGGTGCGAATGGTCCAACCGAATGATTACAACATGGGGGGCCTGTTACCGCAGGAGGCAACTCATTCGAATCAGCAGCATTTTTAAAGAGCGCCCTCTGGACGAAATCCTTGCTCTGTTGAGCCATGAAATGATTCATATTCGCTATGCCGGACATGGAAAAAGATTCCGGCAGGAGTTGAAACGGATCGGATTGGAAGGGGATGTTCAGCGCCGTTTTCCGGACCTTGTAAAGTGGACTCACTCCTTGCGCCGGGCGCTACGTTATACATATGCCTGTTCGAGGTGCGGTATTCAAATCCAGCGCCGCCGAAAAATTCATGGCAACTGCGCCGCCTGCCACGAAAAAGGTATCCGCTCCCGATTCAAACTCATTTAAACACAGAGACATTGAGGCACAGAGTTTAAGAATACATTTACTCTGTGTCTCTGTGCCTCTGTGTTAAATTCCTATTCTTCTTGCTGAATACGTGCTTCGTGGGCGAGTTCGCAACGGCTGCAGGAGGATTCCTGGTTATCGCAAAAATCATAAAAGAAATGATGCAGGGCTTGTTGCCGGTGCGCTGTGCGGACGAGCGACTTTGCATGCCTGGTTGCGCCAAACAGACGGTGTTTCATCAAGCGCGTGATGCTGTTTTCGCACAGGAGCGGATGTTGACGATAAACTTGATGCAGAAGCGCTTCCAGTTTGTTGTCTCCATTCATTTCGGACCACGCAAGCAGGCAAGGAATCACAACATTCACAACAAGGATCTTGCTGCGCTCTTTTCCGATTAATCGTTTAGGCGCCGAAAACTTATTCCCATCAAATTGGAAATGATAGGACCAGTAGATATGAATCGGTTTTGAAAATAGTTCCAGCCATTTTTGAAGGATCTGGCGAACTTCAGGCGAATCGGTCTGAAGTGGTTGCAGCAACAGGGAAAGAATGGAGCGGCCGAAATAATGCAAAAAAGCAGCAATTGCCGTGAGCCGTCGCGCAGGAAAATTTGCCGGCCTTGTGCTGGAAGGATACCAGCAGAAACCGACAAGGCGTCTTTCCACGAACCGGGATTCCACGCGTTTCCAACAACGGCGGACCTCTTCAATGTAATGGTTGGTTTCCGGATCAAATTCCGTTTGCGAAATGTCTTGCAAGAGTCCGGCTGTCCCCAGCAATATCGCAGCCATTGCATCGATTCCTCTTCGCGTGGACTGGTCGTACTGAATCAATTCCTCGAATGGCAGCCGCTTTGCAAGCTCACGAAATGCGTATCGCGATTGTTTGTAGCCCATGCCTTCCATGATTCCTTCATAAAAAGATTGAAGGAACCCTCCCTTCTGGATCCTTTGAAGGAAATCTTCCTTCTTTTGTCTCATTCTTAGATCGCCGGCAGAATCGAGAAGGCGGATCAGGGATTCCTCCTCCTGTTCCTCCAGAAATTTCCGGCAAAGGCGTACATTTACCTCCGGTCCGAACGGAAATTGATAGATGGGTATTTTTTGCTGGAGCAATCGCAGTTCTTCGAGCAATGAGTCTTTCATTTCGAACTGACGCACGGCCTCTCCGTTTTGTTTCAGGCACAATCGCTGCGATTTATATAGTACGACATGCATAACAACGCCGTTGTATCGCGCATCCTGGTGGTGGCCATGATGATACCAATCTTCGCTGTTCAAATGTATTTCCACATCACCGCAAAGGCGTTCTCCGTTCAGAAACATTTCTGCGTTGCGGAAATCCGGCCCGGCCTCGAGATTCCACCATCCGGGGGAAGAAATCACGAGAGGCTGGCCTTCCACCTCCAGAGTTTTTCTGAAAAGCTGTTCGGACCAGATGCAATGGAGCAGGCGTTCCAACACTTTTTGACGCTCTGGATAGTTTGCGCGGGGTTCTTTTAGCAGGTAAATTTCCATCATTCACTCCTTTTTTGTTGCAGGTGCCAAAAGGTGTTCCCTGTGTTCAAGTGTTTTGAGAAAACACTTTTAACCTTTTAAACCTTTGACTTTTTTAACGTTTTCGTTGGCAAATGATGGAAGACTTCAGTAGACCTGAAGTTCTAAATAGGCTGGTATGCTTCCGCAGCTTTCAAACCACTCGATGCCTTCGCACACCATATCGAGCTTCAACCAGTAGCTACCTCTATTTTGGGGCGCTTTTGCGCGGATGTCAAAGACCGCACTTTCATTTGCTGCCAGCGGTTCCGGAAGAACAAGCCGGGCGAAATCACGATTCATCAGCTTCTTGTTTCCATCCAGTAACTGGATTCCCAGCGTAATGTGTCGCCGGTTTCTTTGGGATGCGTTTCTCCAAAAAGCGCCTCCCGTATTCTTCACTTCGGCAGCACCTTGAAAAGATTCGCCTGTTTTCACCCGCCACAGACGGCCTTTCGGTTTAATAGTAGCATGCAATGTTTTCTGGGGCATAGCGTTTCCCAGCGCGCTCCAGATTTCATGACGAATGCTTTCATATTCGGGCCGTCCTTCAACAAAACGCTCCGAGGCGCTGTTTTCGGGGTGATCCGTTATTTCCCAGCAAAGCTTGTCGATATCGATTTCCGCTGCGATCCGGCGCGCGAGATTCATTTCCTCATCGCTGTCGTTCCAGCGAAATAAAATATATCGCCAGTTGATGAAGGGGGTCTCGCTTTGTTGTTCTTTTTTGACTTCTACCAGCCGCTTCATGATCCGCAGAACTTTTTCGAAATCACCGCCCCTTCTGTATTTTTGATAACTTTCCTGGCGTGCTCCATCAACGGAAAAAGTGATTTCATCAATTCCTGAACGGACCAATCCCTGTAGTTTCTCTTCCGTATTCAACAAGAGTCCATTGGTGCTGCAAAAAAGATAGATTTGCGGATGGCGTTTCTTGGCATAGGCGATCATGTCAATTGCTTTTGGATGAATAAAGCTTTCGCCGTAGTTAAAAAAATCGATACGAGAAAGGCTCGAGCCGATTTCGTCCACCACTTTGGTGTAGACGTTGTAATCCAACAAACGGTTGTGGCGCGTAAAATGGATGCCATTCTCGTGATTGCAGCAAGCTTCATAGCAGGAAAGATTGCACGAAACGCATGGTTCAACAAATAACCGCCGTGGAAGATACGAAAGCTTTACTTCTTCCGGTGGTTTTGGGCCGGTCTTTGGAATAACCTGGATCAAATTGCAGTGCGTGCAAAGATGAGGATTATTGGTGTGAAAGCCTCTGCGGAGCTCCTGAAAAACGCGCCCATTCCATATTTCCGCAATACTCTGGATTGCAGCATTACCGGCGGGACGCTTTTTGAAGGGATCCGCACAACCGCAAACAATGGTTCCATCCGACATCAACACCACGGTTTCCCAGGGCCAGGTGCAATAAAAACGCTGGTCCGCGTTGAGAGTTATCTGTTGGGGGTCGGCGGTTCCAATCATGGTGCTACTGCATTCGGTAAGAGATTGCGGTGATGGATCAGCTCACTTGCAGTTATGAAAGTATAACCTCTTTGACGAAAAGTTTTGATGATTTCCGGAAGCCATTGATCGAGCCGGTCTCCCTCGTCGCGTTGACTCCCGAGATGCATGAGAATAATGGCGCCATTTGCCTGATCCACTTCATTATAGCCAAAACTCAGAATGCGATCCTTAATTAAAAGCGCGGGGAAGTATCCCGGATAACCTTCTTCAGGCACCCAATCGAGACTATCCATGTTTTGACCCGTCTTCGGATTTGCTGTCCAGGCAACGTGCACGTATCCCAATTCAGCGGCCCATTTCCGGATTTCAAGATTGTGTTCGCCCAAAGGAGCTCGCCAGAGGGGCACCATTCGTTTTCCAGTAACCTTATGGAACAAATCTTCCGTTTTACGCAACTGACTCTGCAATTCCTCTCTGGTTAAGGAGATACTTTGCTTTTCTTCGGCGTGGTTTGTTGCATGTGCATGGCCGTAAGGATGGTTTCCAACTTCATGTTTCCGGGCAATCTCGCGCGTGAATTCCGGGTATTTCTCAATGAATTCGCCGGTTAAGAAAATGGTGCTGCGAATTTTTGATTCGTCCAGAGTTTTGATTATGGTTGAACAGGAATTGGCTTCGGATGCTCCGTCAAAAGTCATTACGAGTTCTTTCCGATTTGGATTCCCGCGCGAAATGCTGTTGGAAGTGTTTTGAAAGAAAACAGAATCCTGTTCGATGTCGCGGAATGAATCATGATAAAGAATCATGATGGGCGAGGAAGAATCGGAAGATCCACTATCAGCATAGAAACGTGTTTGTAGAATGTTCGCATTTTTGGTTAACAGTACGTCTGAAAACCGGTAATTTCCACCATGGGCGACGGTATTATCCATCAGCGTACCGTTAAGATACATTGCTACCACCGAATTGTGAGGGGCGCGCCCTTCCACCTGCACGGTCTGCGAGGGACTTTTTGTTCCATTTGGCGGCCTGCTGATCATGATTTCCTGTTCGGGCCTCTCTTGCATATCTAACGGAAGAGAGAGAGCTATCTGCGTAAGATTCGGCTTTACCAGCGCGTCTCCTCCGCTGTAGAACGCGTCCGCAAGAAGAGCAAAGTAGACAAAGCCAGCCAGTAATAAGATCAAACTCGCATACATCTCGTAACGCCGGTAAGCGCTCCTGATATTTCCGGTTACGGCGCTTAAGTATTGCTGATGACAATCGTTCCCGCAAAATAGATGATGGTCCATTTTTAGCTGACAATTCAGGCAGATCGGCTTGCAGCATTGAAAGCATTTCCGTCTTGCCGTATGCGAGGAATGCCTGTAACAAAAACGTTTATCTGCCATTTATTCCCTGTGGAGTGCGGGCCTCCGTGCCCGCCTTTTAGCACCAACGATTTTAGCGGAAAGAGCAGGGATGCGCAAAGTTTGACACTTAAAATTTCAGACATTAACCTTGGTGAGAGATGCCATGATAAAGTCGCTACTGAGGTTAACGGCCCTTGTCTTATTCTGTCTTGCTTGTCAGGATGGCGCAGAGCCCATGGATACGGAGAAGAAGCTCGAAGATATGCGAAAGCAAATGGTGGAAAAGCAAATTCGCGCACGGGGCGTAAAAGACCAGCGGGTTCTGGACGCGCTGACCCGCGTGGAGAGGCATCAGTTCGTTCCTCAGGGAATGGAAAGCGCCGCGTATGACGATAATCCGCTTTCGATCGGGGAAGGCCAGACCATCTCGCAGCCTTACATTGTTGCGCTGATGACTGAGCTTGCCAGAGTCCAACCGGCTTCGAAAGTATTAGAAGTCGGGACCGGATCCGGGTATCAGGCGGCGGTCCTTTCTGTGCTGGCGAAGGAAGTTTTCACGATTGAAATCATTCCAAGTTTGGGCAATCAGGCAAAAGAGAAACTGAAATCGCTCGGGTATGAGAACGTGCATGTGCGTGTCGGAGACGGTTATCAGGGTTGGCCCGACGAAGCTCCTTTCGATGCAATCCTGGTGACAGCAGCTCCGGATCACGTTCCTCAACCACTTATCGATCAGTTGAAAGTCGGCGGAAAGCTTGTGATTCCGCTGGGGGATTATTATCAGGATCTCGCCGTCCTCACAAAAACGGAAACGGGGCTACAACGAGAAACGATTATTCCCGTTAGATTTGTGCCGATGACCGGAGAAGCGGAAGACAAAGACAATAAGGACTGAACTTAACACAGAGACACGGAGACACGGAGACACAGAGAAGCACAGAGAAAAAAATATTAGATTCTCTGTGACTCTGTGCCTCTGTGTTAAGTTTTTATTGTTTTGCTTCTTCCGGGCTCGAAAAGATCATCTGAATTTTTTCACGCGTTGCATTCGGCGGCAAAGCTGCCTGAATCTTGATTACTTCACCTGCCCGCACATTTGTTACGAGAGCCGCCGGCCCTTTCACGCCCGGATACATAAAGGCAACACTGGGGATTTCCTTTTCCGATTTATTTCGGAATCTAGCCACCAGATACGTCTTATCTCCAACCGTCTTCATGGAAGTTTCAAGCATGGCAAAGGGAGACGAGGGGCTAATCCGGTTCATCCACTGTTCCTGATTTCGAAGCTCGGCTCTTGCCACGCCATCGCCTGGAGTCGAAGCTACGTTGGATTTCAAACGGTCCATCTCTTTGTAATGCGCGATGGCTCCATCTTTCCAATCCTCTTCCGCCCGGGCCGCTTCCCACGTGTAATTCTCTTCGAGCAACAATCGTGCAAAATTGACAGTCAGCGCGCCCTTTTTATGCTCAATCATACCTGCCTGAACAGGTTCAACTGTCTTGCCGCTCTGCTGCCATAAGGATAACCATGTTCTCGCAATGTCATTCACGGCTTCGCTGTAAAGCATCCGCGAAACTTCCGGTTTGTTCTCCAGCCTCCAACGCCATTTGGATCGCGCGATAAAATATTCCCTGTAATTGTCGATTGGTTTTTCATATCCTTCAAAAAGAACAACAAGATTTTGATTCTGAACAAAGTCCAGGTCTGAAGCGACATCCGCTTTGATCAATTTCTCCGGATTCCAGAGATCTGCAATGTAGTGGGCAAGATAGTAAAACTGTTTTCCCACATCTAACTGGTTGCCCCCCTGCAATTTCGTTTGGACAATCTTAACGATCTTTTCAACGCGATCCATGCCACCACCTTCCGGCGGCTCAGAGGGAATGTAATAGTGATTCTGCCAATCACGAATCATTTCATCGGGATCTTTGATTCCAGCTTCAACAAATTTTTTGTTCGAAAGTAAAATCTTCTGTAATTCCGGCGGCATCAACGAGACGGCATCTTTCGACATCTGATAATGCGTATTCGTATGCCACGCATGTACTGGCAGTGCCCAAACAAGAAACAGAACCAGAACGAAACACACTTTTCCCATGGCTTTACCTCAGTTGAAACAGAATTGTAGCGCAAATGAAAAGAATTGTGCAGAACTATTTGCGGGACCCTTTTCCACCCCTAAAAGTAGATATGCAGGCGTAGAACGAGCTCGTCGGCGTTCTGGGGAATATTTTGAGGGATACTTTGATTAAACCGGTAGAATAACTGCAATTGGACGAACGAGGTCAGAAACGGCTCGAGGCCAACGATAACACGATCCCTTTCATTTTCGTCAACGTCGCGATTTGGGTCAAAGTACTCGTACGCGAGTTTTATATTCCATCCATCCACGATCTCATAGTCAAGCGCTGCATAAGTCACCACGCGGTCACGATCTTCGTCATCCAGTTCGTCTCGAACCCAATCGGCTTCTCCCAGAAAGACGAATTTTTTCAATCGAACTCCAGCCCAGACTCCTGTAACTTTCCTGATTTCCTCATCCGATTTGTTATAAGATGCGGAGCCGCCGAAGCGAAAGTGATCTCCCACATACCCGAGCGTTCCTACTAATTGTTTAGAGGTATTGTTGTCCAGCAGGGAGGAACTCCCGTTTGTAACCGAGGCGGCCATCGAAAAGGGTCCCGGTTCGAATCCAATTTCCACGCCAGTATCCGGGTTGTTGAAGTTGAATCCTGTAACTTCCCTGAGGAAGCTCCTGTCGTCTTCGATACGCAAGCCGTAAGGATGAAGGAATTTTCCTGCTTTGATCCAGCCCCGTCCCGGCAGATTATGGAGCATTGCGAAAATTTCGCGTGTTTGCGCCCCTCCTGGAGCGATCGTCTCATCGAGATAAAACGTGATTCGGTTCGGGACCAGATCAGCCTGGAAATAGAGGTTCGATTTATCCGTTTGGAACGTGTTTGTTTCCAACTGTCCTTCGGAGAAAGTGCTGCGGGTGAGCGCGCGGAAATCACCGCCAAACGAAATCAAATCGTTGAAAAGAGAAAAATAATGCGGAATTTTATTACTCTGGAGATCGGTTGGTTTCCACGGAAGATCAATGGCGCCGTAACCGGTTCCCATACGATTGCGCTTACCTCCGCCGGTAAGGTTGGTATGACAAGCGCTGCATTTTAAACCTTCTCGAATGGCGAGATAAGGTTCTGCAAGCAGTGAGGAAGAAGCGAAAGCGATAAAGATTGCTGCGATAAAGGCTATTTTCAATTTCGTGGCGCCCCCTGCGCAATCCAGACACGAATCGCGTTGATTGTTCGTTGATCCAGGGGAGTTCTATCCAGTGGCATTTGGCCTCCTGAGATCCCCGGACCTCCCTCCAGCTTTCTGACGATATACGATCCGTCGGGATTGTTTGGCTCTACTCGAAAGAGGTCAGGCTGCTCTGCTGAGGGAATATTCACAAGATTGTCGTACGCGTTCTGTGCATCCAATCTTAGACCTTCCGGAGCCGCAATGCCGGAGTGGCACTCAATACAAATCGGAGTGAAGACGTTTTGTTGAATGTTTGAAAAAGTTGGCTCAAAGGCGACTGGCAATCCTCCATTCCCACTGCCTATCGGATCTCCATTTTCATCTAATCCGTTGCCGTTTCCTGCGCAACCGAACCAACAAAAGATGGCTGCAACGGTCAAGATTTCAATCCAATGCTTCCTGGCGATTCTCATCAGGAACGATAGTAGTACAAAAGATTTTATAAAAGTTATGCGATTGTAAATTCTTGTTCTTTGCAAGGGATTCCTTTACAATCAACAAGAAGTGCGGATCTAATGTCCGCCCACGCGACAATAACCGTTTTGTTTTCATGCAACAAGGTAATCTCGAGACTACTAATCTGCCGGAAGTTTTGTTGGATCTTTATTTTGCTAAACGAAGCGGAATCCTTCGGCTCTCTCGCAATGATGTAAAAAAGAGCGTTTATTTCCTTGACGGTACCGTGGTATTTGCGCACTCCAACCAGAAACATGACCGGCTAGGGGAAACGCTTCTGCGTCTCGGAAAAATCACTCAGGAGGAATTCGAGTTCGCCTCACGGGACGTGATCGAAAAAGGGAAGAGGCTAGGCCAGGCTTTGTGCGAACTAGGCTTTATTTCCGGACAAGAAGTGGATTCGTCCGTTCATTATCAGCTGCAACAGATTCTCTATTCGCTGTTTGATTGGGATTTCGGAGATTATGAATTTATCGAAAGGGAAAGGCCAGTTTTTGAGGATATTATGATCGACGTCTCCACACCCATGCTCATTGTGGATGGAATTCGAAATATCACCAATCCCTCCATTTTGGAAAGAGCTTATCAAGGAAACGAGGAACAGATTCTTTTCTTAAATAAAGGTATTCCGCGTCTTTCCCGTATGGACGTTGATTTTTCTGAAGAAACTATTTTGGCTTGCATCGACGACAACAAAAGCATTGCGGCCGTGCGGCAACTGGCACGTTTGTCGCGAATCGAATTTGATCGTGCTCTCTTTTCGCTACTTTTATGCGGGACACTTCAGTTCCAGAAGGACGTTAAGCCGTCTGTTGCGCCCGAACAACAGCCGGCCAGAGTTGAAGAGAAGTCAAAGTCCTTTACGACACAGCAAATGGAGGATAGTTCTGCTGGTCTACCCGGGCGGATGAAAACACTATCGGAGGATGAGCTGCGGCAATTAATTCTACTCACGCAGACAAAATTTCACGAAGCCACAGATGAAGAAGTGCTAGGCGTGCTTCCGGATTGCACACTTCAGGAAATTGACAAAGCCCACCAGGAGCTCCGTTCGCGATTTCATTCCCCGTATTCTTCACAGGATCGATTCCTTGAGCTGAAAGCGCCGCTGAAGGCGATTCTCGATCGAATCAATCAAGCACATGACAATCTTGTTGCCAAAGTTACCTCCCAGCTACCCTTGAGTGAAGCACCACTGGAATCGATTGTTATTCCGCCGCGCCCCTCAGCGCCTGTCGCAGCTCAGGAGCCTGCGCCTCAAAAAGTCGAATCCGAGATCCCCCTGGTAACCCCGGCCAGAGAAAAAGAGAATGAAAAAACCCAGCCGGAAAAAGAGTCCATTCCTGAGCTTCAGGAACAAGTGCGAAAACAACCGGGCAATACCCTGTTGCTGAGGAAGCTTGGAAAAAGATTTTATGAAACAGGGAAACCGATGGAAGGAGAAAAGCAGTTTTTAAGAGCTTTGGAGCTCGAACCTCAAAGTATAGAGAATCATTTTGCGCTTGTAGAATTTTATCAATCGATGGGTTTAAAGATCAAAGCTTTTAAACACCTGAACATCATTCTCCAGCTTCAACCCAACAACGGGCGCGCGATGGAAATGCTCAACCTCCCTAAAAGCAAAAAACCACTATACGAAATCGGCCATTGAGAGAAGTGCTGAGTGGAAAGTGCTGAGTGGAAAGTGCTGAGTGCTGAGTCCCTTATGCCGGACTCATTGCTCAGCACTCATTACTGTGGCACTTTTATAGGAGTGCCGAAACGAGCGGAGGGTGCATCGAAGGGGACGCAAAGTAATAGCCCTGGCCGAGTTGAACGCCCAAAGATCTGAGAACTTCATATTCTTCTTTCTCTTCGATTCCTTCTGCGATCACCGATGCATTAATTTTTGACGACAGTGAAACCAGAGTTTCCAGCAGTCCTTTTTTGATCAAGTTTTCCTGAATGTTTCGTACTAGAGAAACATCAAATTTCAAATAATCCGGCTCCAGCTCAGCTATTGCCTGAAGGGAGCTGTACCCGGCTCCCATATCATCAATCGCAATTTGAAAGCCATGATTCCGGAATTGCCGGAGGATTTTCTTAAAGGGCACCCATTCCTGAATTGCTACACGCTCCGTAATCTCCAGAACGATTCCATCCTGCTGCAATCCAAGTTCGGAGACGTATTCGGACAATTGATCCGCAGTAAAATCTTTGTCCTGAAGCGCTTTTGCCGAGGAATTCAGAAACAACTTGTGAGTGATATTCAGAGACTGCGCTGCTCGCAACGCATTTTTGCGGCACAGTCGTTCCAGATCCAGCAACATATTTGTGCTTTCAGCAAAAGTGAACAGGATTTCGGACCCTTCAAAACCGCTGTCTTCCGGTCCCCGGCTCAAGGCTTCATAACCGAGAACTCGAAGATTATCCAGAAAAACAATAGGCTGAAACAGGATCAAAATAGAATTCTGTGAAATGATTTTCTGCAGGGCGATGTGCCGGCGAATCATTTCGTGTTCGACTTCACGGCCGCTGACTTCTCTTGCTTTGGCTAAAGCGCGCTGGATCGAACGTTCGATTCGGATAGTAGGATCGCGCAGGACGGTAGCATAGCCTGTATGAACTTTCACATTCGAATGCCACCGTTGATTGCTAAAACGCTCCAACCTGCGCTTGATCGAATTTCTCATTTTTTCGCTAACCACTTCGAGCGCAGAATCGTTCCACGGACGATCCAAGGGTGGATTTAAGAACAAAATGAATTCGTCCCCACGGATATGGGAAATGGCAATGAGATCCCTTTCGTGCAACAGCTCGGTTCGAGATTCTTCGAGGATTTCTGCCACATAACGAAGCACCTCATCGTACTTTTGCCAGCCATAGGTAGCTTCGAAGTTTTTTTGCCTGCCAAAGTCGATCAGCAGCAGACCGATGGTTCCACGCTCCTCCACCATCTTGCGGGCATCATCGAAAACAATCGATAGAGTGGGAAGGTTCGTATTTTTATCGTAAAGATTGCTTTTATAGCGCAGCCATTCGGCTCGAAGAACAAAATAATCCGTCTTTGAATCGCCAGGCATGTTCGTTTCCGTTTGCCTTGCTTCAGCTACTTTCTAACTTGAGCAAGAATAATTTCCAATTTATCGAGCAACTCTTTAGTTGCGAAAGGCTTACAAATGTAGTCGATTGCTCCTTCTTGTAAGCCTTGAATCTTGTCTTTCATTTCAGTGCGCGCCGTCAACATAGCAACAGGTATGTGTGTCACTTCTTCATCAGCTTTGAGTAATTTCAGCACTTCCCATCCATCCATTTCCGGCATCATGATGTCGAGCAGAATGAGCTCGGGACGGTGCATTTGTGCTGCAGCCAATGCCTCTCTTCCAGAAGTTGCTTTGATGACAGAATATCCCTGTTCTTCCAAGATCAACTCAAGGAAGTCCAAGATGTCTTCCTCGTCATCTACTAAGAGAATTTTCTTCCCCATTGATGACAAACCGCCTGTGTGCGAATTATAGCATATTCATATTTGGGGACGGATGGATCTGTGGGGTTCTAATTCAAGCGGGTTTGATGCATGACTCTTTTGATTTCAGTGATTAAGGCTTTGATCTCAAAAGGTTTCGTCAGGTAGTGTTTGATACCCATCCGGTAACCACGTTGTTTGTCTGCTTCTGTAGAGACCGAGCTTAAGACAACAACAGGAATGGAGGCTGTGCCTTCTTCTTGCTTGAGCTGTTCCATAACATCCCAACCGGTAATCTCGGGCATCATGATATCGAGAACGATCAGATCGGGATTGTTCTTTACCGCTTTCTCAATTGCTTCTCTTCCGTTATGTGCTTCGATGGTTAGAAACCCTTCCTGAGTTAAACGCTCCCGCAATAGATTCAATGTATCTTCTTCGTCATCGACGATCAAGATTGTTTTCGGCTGGCTGGGTTTCGAAAGTATTTTGTGCAAAGTTGCTTTTAGCAAGGAGCGGCCGATCGGCTTCACCAGATATTCTGTTGCTCCCAGCTCAAATGCTTTCAGTTTTTCTTTGATGATGGACAATATCACGACGGGAATTCCGGCGGTTTCAGGTTCTGATTTTAGCGTTTCCAGCAGCAGGAAGCCGTTCTGATCCGGAAGGAGTACGTCCAGTAGAATGGCATCGGGGTGGAGTTTGCGCGCCAGGAGCAAGCCTGTGGAAGCGGTTTCCGCCGTAATGACACGAAAGCCCTCCTCTTCAAGATACATTCTGAATAGCCGGAGAATATCGGGATCATCATCGACGATCTCGATCAGATAATTCCCCGGAGGCTGGCGCAATTCATCCTGAGTGTCGGTTCCTATTTCACCGAGTGCGGGCAACGTCACGGTAAAAGTGGTTCCTTTACCGAGTTCGCTGTGAACCGAAATCGTTCCTCTATGGGCCTCGACAATGGAACGTGCAATTGCGAGACCGAGTCCCATGCCCCCATACTTGCGTTTGCTGGTTGCATCCACCTGATAAAAACGATCGAAAATTCTTGGCAAGGCCTGTTCGGGAATTCCCACTCCTGTATCGGAAACATAAATTCGAACAAAAACTCTTTCATCTTCAACACGTGGCATTGCGCGCATCGTGATGCGTCCCGCGTTTTCGGTAAACTTAATCGCGTTGATCGTTAAGTTTTCCAGGACTTGATAAATCTTTTCTTTGTCTCCCACAACCATAGGAAGATCGTCCGGTATTTCAATTTGAAAATGCAGATTTCGTTTTTCTAATTCCGATCCAAGGTTCACGACCACCTGTTTGGAGAGAAGCTTCAGATTAAAGGGTTTTACAACCAGCACCATTTTCTCGGCATCCATGAGGGAATAATCGAGAAGCGCGTTGATGAGTTTTGAGAGACGGTCCAGGTTCTTTTGAACCACCAGCAGGCCCTTTTGTTGTTTCTGGGTTACGTCGCCCAGTTTTCCTTCCAGGATGTATTCGGTGTAACCCTTGATGGAGGTCAGGGGCGTTCGGAGTTCGTGAGAAACATTCGCGAGAAGATCCGATTTTACGCGGTCGAGTTCTTTGAGCTCTTCGTTTAGGTCGGCTAATGTTCTGTTGTTTTCTTCAAGTTGTTTGATGTTCTGTTGAATCTTCGAAGTCATTAGATTGAAGGTATTAGCAAGCAATTCCACTTCGTTATCCGAACCTTCGATCTCTTCCTGGGAAACGCCGCCGCGAATCATGCTCGTTGCTTTTTCGGTGAGCTGGTCTAGTGGTTTTGTGATTCGCCCGATGAACATCCAGGCAAGAAGACTGGTGAAAAGCATGCTGAGCAGAGTCAATCCGATTACCTGATAAATCATCATGCGCATCTGAGGTTTCAGGGTGTTATAGGTGAAGCGCATGATTACGGACAACTTATGGCGGCCCCATTCTTCGATATAAGGTGAAACAATTTCCAGAGTGCGATCCCCTTGTGCATCGTTGATTCGCCGCTGAGTTAGTTCCAGTTTTCTGATGGCATCCAGATAATAAGCGTCCGTGATTACAGGCGGAGGAAGGTCGGAACGGGGAATGAAATGACTCTTTTGCAAGTCGTCAGAATCAAACAGAACATTTCCATTTACGTCAACGATTTGAATTTCAATGATTTCTGCTTCCGAGGAAATCAGACTACTGAGCAATTCACGGAACTTGAAATAACCGGAATAAAAGTAAGTTTCATAACCGTCGCAGATCGGCTTTACAGCGAGCTTGGCGAATGAATAAGCCCGGCGCTCGACGTCGTTTTGGAATTCCCTGTATTTGAAGTAGATCAGAAGCAGGGCATTGAACAAAAGAACGACTGCTATGAAGAGGGTGAAGATCGCAGCATAGCGAATTTTGAGGCTTTGCCAGTGTATTCTCATTCAGCCATGCACGCCGGATTGCGAAGCTGCTTGAACACCAACCCCTATTCTACTCCTGCTCTATGTTAACCGCCAAGATGCCAGGAACGCCAAACAAAAAACACGAGAGGATATCCCAAAGGAAAAGGCCCCGTGCGAATTCGCACGGGGCAGAGTGGCAGTGTGTATGATGTGAGAGTACTAAAACCAGAAGGAAACGCCGGCCGAATAACTGATCGTGGAAAGATCGATCGGCTCAAAAGCCGGATCAAAACCTTCGGGATGAAGATCCCCTTCGACTTTGATCCATTTCACTTCTCCGGTGATGGTGGTGGACCTCGAAATCGGAATTTGAATTCCGCCATGAACGTTAAAACCGAAGTCGGCGCCATCAGAAAACGCGCTTCCTGTGACGATGGTGGGATCATCCAATCGATCGATTACAAAATCGCCGATTTCTTCATATTCCCAAACATAAATGCCGGCACCTGCGCCAATGTAAGGAATCACAGGCACTTCACGTCCCACAGGAAGGATTCTCAGGTTCGCTTCGATGGGTATGATTCGCAAACGAATATCGCGAAAGATGGGATCTCCATTCGAAAATTCAAATTCTTCATCTGCGACAGTAGTGTCCCCCTGGTAAAACGATACGGAACCACCGATATTCACAAATTCGCCGATGAAGTGATCGTAACCGAAAGTCCCGCCCAAACCGTTCAGGTCATCCGGATCAAAAGTCGTTTCCGACCTGTTTTGAACAAAAATATCGCTTTTGGCTTCCGGATTCACATAAGAGGCAAGAACATAAAAGGAATCAGGATATGCAGGAGCAGCAATAAAAACCGCAAAGATCATCAACAGTAAGTACTTCTTCATTGAAATTTTCCTCCAGAAAAGCAATTTAGGCCAGCAAATGCCATACCACAATTGAAAATGAGAATAGACTCCGTTTAAAGAGAAGCTTTTGGATGTCAGTTGTCCACTAAATCTCATGCTCATGATCCTGCTCAGGCTCGTGCCC
>JBKKAT010000664.1:0-3346 GCA_046714535.1 Acidobacteriota bacterium
CCCGAGTGCAATCCATGCAATTAAACTCGCTGCACCTCCTTCACGCCACGCCAGAAGCGGGACGATCAATATGTCTGTTCCCAGTACCGCAGCAAGATAAAGGGCGAGACCGTGCGAGAATCCTAAATTTTTTTGCAGCCTGGATGAATCTCCGACTTGCATGGGTGTACCGTATCATGAGTCTCTTATTGTGAGAAAATAATTGTAGGCAGCAAACACTGAACAGGAATTTTCCGTGCACTTCCCTTGCTGCGCGTCATTATTAACTGACGTTCAGTTTGGGTCTGTTGAACAGAAGCTCGCAACGAACAGACTTCAAACAACCGATATAACAAAAGATTGTCAGTGGAGCGTGGAACGATAGAGGTAGGTATGGAAATAAAACCCCCGTTATCACAAACACCAATTGTCCAAACAAATGACCCTGCTGAGATCGAAGGTCCCGTCAACAAGAACGCAGAGCAGAAAGGGAATACCGAGACTGCGTCAAATACTCAGACTAGTCCTGCTGCAGCTCACGCAATGAAGCAGGCGGGAACTGAGTTGAAGGGCACAATGAAAACAGGTGAACACTTGATGCAGCAAGCTCTCAGTGATCAACTCGGACGCTCAACACAACTCCAGGGGTGGCCAGAATCGCAGGGAAAGAATGCGATTCCACTTTTCGGGTCGCAAGTGATAACTGCGCAAGCACAGAATGCTTCTGGCACAACATCTACCAGCGGTCCCAACGCGACGGGGCAAGCCACCACCACAAAAATGGATGAAGCACGCAAGCATTTTGATAAAGGGCAGGCCGCGTTCCAGGCGGGCAAGTATCACGAGGCGCTGGAAGCGTTTAACAAAGCTGATGCGCTGTACCCGCATCCCGACTTCAAATATAACCAGGGCGCTTGCCTTGAGAAGCTCGGCAAACGTGAGCTCGCTGCACAAAAGTATGAAGCCTATCTTGCCGAGAAACCGAATGCTCCTGATGCCGCGACGGTTCGGACTCAAATCACGAAGCTGCATGAAGATGCATTGAAAGCCTCCCAATCAGCGTTTGACAGAGGGCGGGCTGCTTATGATGCAGGCAACTTCAAAGAGGCGGCAGCTGCTTTTACGGAAGCTTACGAGCATAAACCGCAACCGGAAATTCTCTACAACATCGGAGCCGCATATCAGAGGGGAGGAGATACAAAGCAGGCCATTAAGCACTATCAGCTTTATCTCAATAATCATCCTGATGCAAAAGATGCGGATAAAGTGCGTAGTCAAATCCATAAATTGCAGAAGAAGACTGGCGATGAGTTGATGCAACCGGATCCGTTGAAAGCTGGCCAGGTGGCGTTTGATCGCGGCCGCGCCGCTTACGATGCAGGCCGCTTCAAAGAGGCTGCTGCCGCTTTTACTGAAGCTTACGAGCACCATCCGCAACCGGAAATTCTCTACAATATCGGAGCCGCATACCAGCAGGCCGGAGACACGAAGCAGGCCATCAAGCACTATCAGCTTTATCTCAATAATCATCCTGATGCCAAGGATGCGGACAAAGTACGAAGTCACATCCATAGATTGCAGAAGAAGACCGGGGATGAATTGATGCAACCTGATCCGTTGAAAGCTGCCCAGACGGCGTTTGACCGCGGCAAGTCTGCTTTCAGTGCAGGCCGCTTCAAAGAGGCTGCAGCCGCTTTTACTGAGGCTTACGAGCACCATCCGCAACCGGATATTCTCTACAACATCGGAGCCGCATACCAGCAGGCCGGAGACCCGAAGCAGGCGATCAAGCACTATCAGCTTTATCTAAATAATCATCCGGATGCCAAGGACGCGGACAAGGTGCGCAACCATATCCGCAAATTGCAGGCGAAGACCGGCGATGGGTTGATGCAACCTGGCGCCCCCTAACTCATGCTCATGATCATGCTCTCACCGAAAAGTACGAATCATTCACACCCAGAAATTTCGCGTAATGGGAGACATGGGATTTCAACGAGTTTTGCTCACGCTTGTTGAGTGAACGGAAAAGCGTGAGAAACACTTCCAGCTTGTTCTTGTTGATCTTCTTTTTCCATGCACCGGCCACTTTGTAGTTCGAAATAAGAACGGAGGTCAACGCGTTTCCCCATGCGATCATCCTTTCTATTTCTCTCGCTTCTGAAAGATTGCTTCTATCTTTATAAGCAATCGTGTATTCATCATAAATGGAAAGCAAAAACGCAGAAGACGCGTTGGACCGAGCAGTACAGATCTCCGCCGGTGGAAACCAATATGTCTTTCCGTCCTGTACCCATTGTTCCAATTCTTTCCGCACGGATTCGAGCGCGCTATGCGCGTCTTTCGCGGCGAGTCCGGACCACCACGAAAAGTCTTTCAACTGTGCGGGGCCATGGCTTCTAAAATAAGTGCGGGCCAGTTTTGAAAGTGCCTCATAGCGGTCTATCTGTTTTGCTTCCGGAACTCTTGCTTCCAGAAGCGTGTAAGTGTTTTGCTTACCCTGTTGCGGTCCGCTGCAAATTAATCCATCCAGTTCTGCCCAAACAACTATATGGGCCAGCCGCTGAACATCCGTTTCGATACCCGCTTTTGTTAAAACGGCTTTTAAGTCCTTTCGTGTCAAAGGGGAATTCTTTTGCAATCCCTTCACGATAATGCGATTACTTTTTGTCAGGAGCCGTGAATCGAGTCCGAGTTTCAGGTTGTAGGAGTTGAGCACCTTTTTGATCCTGGGAGCAGTCAACTGCAGCATCCATCGAATATCTTGCGGCGATACAAAATGCCACGTCGGACGCAGAACATGCGTACGCAAAATTTTTCCCGCATTCAATTCTGCTTCGATTGTTTGAACGGTCGAGTCTCGTACACGCAGACCAAGTGCCCATTTCGCGGCAGGAAGGTCTTGTGCCTGAACACCGCCGAGATGCGATACCGCCTCAGCTGGGCTTGTGAATCTTGAGTCGCACAGCCCTGTGTTATGAAGTCGTAACTGGAGAATAGTTGATTTCGTCAAATTCCGCTCTTTGAGAATTTTACTATGGAGCCAGTATGACGCAGACAAAAACCGCAGATGTTATGATTGCCTTCGTATCCTTATATATGATTGGGCAAACCATTTCGCACTACCGGATTCTAGAAAAACTTGGCGCAGGTGGCATGGGTGAAGTCTACCTCGCTGAGGACACGAAACTGGGTCGCAAAGTTGCCATAAAGATACTACCTCCGCCGATTGCGTCGAGTGAAGATCGTATGCGTCGTTTCGTCCAGGAGGCGAAAGCTGCCGCAGCGCTGAACCATCCGAACATAGCGCATGTCTACGAAATCGGAAATCAGGATGGCATCCATTACATCGCGATGGAGTATGTCC
>JBKKAT010000665.1:0-3678 GCA_046714535.1 Acidobacteriota bacterium
GCAGATAGAAGTAAAGTCCTTGCCGGCATGAACTGGATGGGCCAGAAAAAAGTTGCGGGAATGATCGAAGGCCCCGAAGGCAATCTTTATCCGGAGAATTTTTCTGCCGGTGATAAAACGATTGCGCTTCTTCCGGATGCCACATTTCTGCAGAACATCCGGGCCTACGCAGTAGCTGAGAAAGAGAAAAAGGAACTGCGGCCTGTTCTTCTGCAGAGTATTGCTGATCTTGGTTTTCTCCTTTCCGCTCTGGATGGAAGAAAACATATTATTCTTTTCAGCCCTGGCACTGATACGGGTGGTCTCAACATTCATCTTCCGCTTCGTGACAAACCTAAAAAAAAGAAAACGACAAGCGATCAACCGACAGAAATCGAACACGACGAATTTGACAGCATCATTGACACAGCGGCCCCAACGCGAGAAAAAGGGGAACAGAGATTAGCCGCCGGCGGGGTAAAAAGAAAGGGACAAAAACAGAGCGGAGAAAACCTGCCCGAACTCATCGCCGGGACGGACTCGCATGTGCATATCTTTCACAATGGTCAGCAGGAACATGGCCTTTTTAAAACTCTGGCTTCCCGAACAAAAGGAAACTTTTTTGCCTCGTCAGCCGATGTAAACGGTCACATCGATCAAATCCTTTCTTCCGACAGAACTTTTTACGTTGTAAAAGCAGACACCGCGACGGACAAGATTAAAGATTTGAGTAATGTGAAACTGGAAGTTCAAGGCAAAGAAGTGGCCGTCTCGCCCAAATGGCTGGTCCCGAAAATTCCAACGAACTACACATCGTTGGAAAAGAAAGCAAAAATTGCGGAAAGTATTTACAAAGATTACGGTAAGACTCCCACCACTCACCGTTTCTGGGCTGATTTCGTTCTCGATCAAAACAGTTCACGCATTCCTGCTTTCGTTCAGATCGATGGCCCGTTTCTTCTTCAAAATAAAGCGGAGTTGGTCGATCTTGAATTCTATGCCTTCTCAACGGATAAAGAAGGTAACGTTCTCGATTTCTCGTATTTTGTATTTTCTCTGGATTTAACCAACAAAAGTCTGCAGGATAAGTTGAGAACCACGGGTGTAAAAATCTGGAACGTCTTGCTGGGGAATCTTCAGTCTACGTCGGTTCACTGGAGTATCGTCAATCTCCAAACGAATGAAATGTTGAACCAATCTGTAAAAATCGAAGGAATCGACCCGGCGATGACAATGACGCAACCATTCTTTCCTTCCACGAATCTGAACTGGATGGTCTGGCCTAATCCAATGCAAAATCAGACCAAAAGAGGAAAAGAGATCAGCTATCCCTATCGTGAAGGAAAAGATCTGTTGTTCTTTCCTGAGTTTTCACCCGTTTTAAAGAGATCTGTAGATGGACAGGTGGTCTACCTGCGAGTGTACAACTTGCCTGCGCAAGGAAAAGTTCCCGCCGTTCATGTTTCGCTTGTGGACGGAGGCGGTAAGGTGAACGAAGTTAAGACGCTGGGATTGATGCAAAATCCGACGCCAGTAGAGCCAAAAGGTATGGGCCTTTTTTGGCGTTTGGCAGCGATACCCAATATTGCACCCGGAAACTATCAACTCAAGATACGCACACTGGATCCTGCGAAAAACCAGGAGATTGTGCGACAGGTTAGTACAACAGTACAGTGAAAACAATATGGTGAGGTCTGCCATGGTCAAACTAAGATATGGGTTTTACATTCTGATTTTTTGCCTGGTTAGTTTTTCCGTTGCATCGGATGATTATCAGGTAACCGTTTCTTCAGTAGACGTATGGGTGAAAGCAGTTGACGAAGACGGAAAACCGGTAATAGGTCTCACCATGGATGATTTTGAAATCTTTGAAAATGGGAAAAAGATGACTGTAACCTGTTTTGAAGAACAAGTGATCGCCGGCAGTCAGGCGCCTGCTCAAACGGCAAAATCAGTGCAGGTCGTATCTAAAAAGTTCGTGCTGTTCCTGGATCTATTTAACACATCAGTCAGACAATACGGGTCTGTCAGGCCCCATATCGTGGAGTTCATCAATTCCATTTCCAGTGGCGGACATGAGGTCATGCTCGCCGCGCTTATGCCCAATGGAAGACTCGGAATTGTTGCGCCTTTCACAAAGGATTTGAACAGGATTCGAATTCTGCTGGGTAAAGCCCAGGCGGGAACAGATCGCTCGATTGCAGTCCAGAGAAACATGGATGAGATCAATCGCATCATTGCTGACGCAGGATCATCCGGACGAGGCAACGTAGAATTGATCGATAAGATAAGAGATACATTTCAGCTTGCCCGGAACTTTGCGCAACAGGAGCAACAACTCAGCGAATACACGTTGCAAGCTGTCGAGAAATTCGCTCAACACATGGCGATTCAAAACCTGGGAGATAATTCGGTGGTTGTCTACATTTCGGGTGGTTTCTCCGTAGATCCGGGAAGACAATACTATGACGCTGTGAATAATCTTGCATCCTCGGCCGGCACAACGGAAGAGTTCATGGCCCTATCTCAGGTACAGGAAAGAAACCTCGATATGCGCAGCCGAATCAAAAATACTCTTGGAAAATTAAATAAGATGAATGTCACTTTTTATACGATTGATACTGAAGGACTCGGTGGTTCATCCGAATATCAAGATTCGCTTGTCGAAATGGCCAGTGAAACCGGCGGCACTTCTTTCTACAATTCGCAAAACTTCAATCTCGGCCTGACGAATGTCATTGAGGATTTGAATCATCAGTATCTTCTTTGCTATCAGCCTCCGGTTCATACAAAAGGCGGTCAGTACCACAACATCAAGGTCACAGTAAGAAAACCAGGCGTCGATGTGAGACATCGCAAAGGCTATACCGATTAACAATCGTGGATCGTGATCGTGATCGACACCGCCAGCTTTAAACCGCAGAGCGGACGGGACGTCCGCGGCCCATAATGCAGGCGAGGACGCCTGCCCTCCATACTATCGTTTCGACATTCTGCGGAGGATGCGCTGTTGCCGCTTGTATAGCTGCGGATTCTTCTTTAGCGGGTTATAGATCCTGGGATTCGGAATCATGGCTGCCAGCAATGCAGCTTCACTCGGATTCAAAGCTCCTGCGGACTTGCGAAAATAACGCCGGGCTGCGGCCTCAGCTCCGTACGTCGATTCACCCCACTCGATTACATTAAGATAGACTTCCAGAATCCGGTTTTTCTTCACACACCTTTCCACTCGTATCGCAAGGATTGCCTCCCGATATTTCCGCAACGGATTGCGCGAAGAGGAAAGATACAGATTCTTCATCAGCTGTTGTGTGATGGTGCTTCCGCCGACGTCCAGTTCCCGTTCTTCCCAATTCCTGCGAAAAGCAAGTTTGATGGCGTAAAAATCAAGACCCTTGTGATGATTAAAATTCGGGTCCTCCGCCACAATCACCGCTCTTCTTAGATTCGGCGATATGGAGGATAGCGGAACCCATTTTTGATAGACTTTCCTTTTCGAGCCCTTTTCTATCCATTCATCCTTGCGCTGCTCAATGAAGGCAGTGGTTTTGGGATTCGTCTTAGCAAGAGAGCAAAGATCGCGAATGGAAAATAGCGAATAGAGTGTGTAGAGAACAAAAAAGAAGAGTAGGGCGAGACAAACCCAGAGGAAACGCCGCAGAAACTTCTTCACGTTGTTTTGAACAGAAGATAACGAAG
>JBKKAT010000666.1:0-2994 GCA_046714535.1 Acidobacteriota bacterium
ACAAGTCCGGAGGAACCGCTTACGACGATTTTCATACCTTTAACGCACCCGTAACGTTCCGTTCCTTGCTTCCCTTTTGCGGGATGGGTAGAATAACACATTTACGAAAACTTCCATGAGCGAACTAGCCAAACTCAAAATCAATAGAGATTCTGTAACTGCAGAGTCCGCCGGTGGGGGTTTGAAAAAACTTCTGTGGCTCCTGATTCTTCCGGTCCTGGCCGTTGCCGGATATTTGCTTTATCAGGGACCGTTGAAACCGGCGAAAGAAGTGAAGGTTACAACTGTAATTGTGAGTAATCCTTCGCAAGCAAGTTCTGTTCTGAACGCAAGCGGTTATGTTGTGGCTCAGCGCAAAGCCGAGGTTGCTTCGAAGGGAACCGGGAAATTGGAAACGCTCCTTGTAGAAGAAGGGACGAAGGTCAAAAAAGGGCAGGTGCTCGGAAGACTCGAGAGTCGCGATATGGATGCTGCGCTTTCTCAGGCGAAAGCCGATTTGCAGGTGGAGATCGCTTCGCTCGGAGAAGCTAAATCCAATTTTAATCGAAAGAAAATGCTGGTGGAACAGAAACTCGTCGCGGAGAGTGAATTCGACATCGCGGATGCTCAGTACAAACGGGGGATCGCGAACGTTGAATCGGCCCGCGCGCATGTCAGGGCAGCGCAAGTCGATGTCGAAAACACTTACATCCGCGCGCCTTTTGACGGCACAGTTCTCACGAAGAATGCCGATGTGGGGGAGATCGTTGCGCCTTTTGGTTCGGCAGGGAACTCGAAAGGAGCTGTCGTTTCGATGGCAGATATGAGTTCACTGCAAGTCGAAGCAGACGTTTCAGAATCGAATCTTGAACGGGTAAAGGTCGGCATGCCCTGCGAAATTATGCTGGATGCTTTTCCGGAAAAACGTTATCGCGGTGTTGTCCATATGATCGTTCCGACCGCAGACCGCGCGAAAGCCACTGTTCTCACGAAAGTGCGTTTTGTGGATAAAGATGATCAGGTGCTTCCTGAGATGAGCGCGAAGGTTGCTTTTCTAACTGAGGAACTGTCGGAGGTTCAGATCAAAGAAAAGCCGAAAATCCTGGTTGATCCGGCTGCTGTGGTGGACCGGCAGAACTCCAAGATCGTATTTCTCGTAAAAGGGGAAGAGGTGGTGGAGAAAACCGTGAGAGTGGACAAGATGGTTGGGAATGCGGTGGAAGTTTTGGATGGGATCGCGCCGGGCGATCAGGTCGTGTTGAACCCGGACGGCGAACTAAAAAATGGTACAAAAATAAAAGTGGTCACTTGAGTTCAGTTCCTCCCCCTTATCACGGGGGAGGTTTGGGGGGGGTTGAATAAGAAGACAACCCTCCCCAGCCCCCTCCCTTTATAAGTGAGGGGAAATGCTTAAGCGGCAATCAGAGGTAATTGAAATATGGCCGGAATTGTTGATGTGAAAAACGTTTATAAAGCATATAGAAGGGAAAACATGGAAATTCCCGTTTTGGAGGACATTACGTTGTCTATTCCAGAAGGGGAATTCGTTGCATTGATGGGACCTTCCGGCTCCGGCAAGACAACGCTGTTGAACCTGATTGCAGGAATCGACAGGCCCACTCGTGGAAGCATCCAGGTGGCCGGTGATGAAGTGAGCACGCTGAGTGAAAGTCAACTCGCAAAATGGCGGGCGCGCCACATTGGAATGATTTTTCAGTTTTACAATTTGATGCCTGTGCTGACCGCCTTTGAAAATGTTGAATTGCCTTTGTTGCTCACAAAATTATCCAAGAAAGAACGCAAAGAACACGTGGACACCGCCTTAAAAATTGTCGGCCTGACAGATCGCATAAAACATTATCCCAGACAGCTTTCCGGTGGTCAGCAGCAGCGTGTAGCGATTGCGCGTGCTGTTGTTGCGGATCCCACTATATTGCTGGCAGACGAACCGACCGGTGATCTGGATCGAAAGTCGGCGGCCGAAGTCCTTGGTTTGATGGAGCAGTTGAACCGTGATTTCAAAAAGACGATCATCATGGTAACTCACGATCCGCATGCCGCTGAGAAGGCGCACGTGATCCGGCAGCTGGATAAAGGCGAACTGCAATGAAACTCTTCCGGCTCATTTTCCGCAATGCATTCCGGCATAAATTGCGCACTTCTCTGACTGTTCTCGGTATTGCGGTTGCCATTCTGGCTTTTGCGCTCTTAAGAATGGTTGTGGGCGCCTTTTACGCTGGTCTCGATGCCTCTGCAGCCGATCGTTTGATCACTCGTCACGCCGTTTCCTTTGTGTTTTCGTTGCCCAGAACGTATCTGGAAAAAATCAGGAACGTTCCTGGCGTTGCGGATGTCACTTATGCCGTATGGTTCCAGGGGATTTATAAAGATCCGAACAAATTTGAAAATTTTTTCCCGCGAATGGCAATCAATTCCGAAAACTTCTTCAAGATTTATCCTGAGTTCCAGGTTTCGCCTGAGCAATTTCAAGCGTACCTGAAAGAACGGAATGCTGTGATCGTCGGGCAGGAAACCGCGCGCAAACACAATCTCAAACTGGGTGACACGATTCCGATCAAAGGCGATATCTACCCGGGTGACTGGCAATTTGTTGTTCGCGGCATTTATAAAGGCCGGGACCGGACTACGGATAAAACCATCATGTATTTTGACTGGACTTATCTGAACGAAAATCTTACGAAAACTTTTCCGCAAAGAGCGGGAAATATCGGCTGGTTCGTGGTGAAAGTTCAGAGTATGAATCAAAGCGCACAGGTATCGGAAAGGGTCGATGCATTGTTCAAAAATTCCCCGGCCGAAACAAAAACAGAAACGGAGAAAGCGTTTAACCAGAGTTTTATTTCCATGTACAGCGCCATCCTCACCGCGATGAATTTTCTATCTTTCGTTATTGTGGGAATTATTCTGCTGGTTCTTGCGAACACGATTGCAATGACCGCTCGCGAACGCATGACGGAATATGCGGTTCTCAAAACACTTGGCTTTACCGGTGCG
>JBKKAT010000667.1:0-4598 GCA_046714535.1 Acidobacteriota bacterium
ATCTAATACATTAGATGGTGTGGAACGGGAAATGCAGGAACCCTGTCTTCTCGCTTACACCTCCGGAACGACCGGCTCTGCGAAAGGCGTGATCATCAGTTTTGGCAACATTGTTTTCCAGGTTCGAATGCTAACAGACATGATTGGAATCAGTGGGGATGACATCTTCCTTTCCATCCTTCCGTTGAATCATCTTCTGGAACTGACCGGCGGGCTGTTCTGTGTGGTTTACACCGGAGGCGAAGTTTGCTACGGCCAGACTTTTTATCCGCAAGAAGTTTTACAAATCATGAAAGAAAAGCCCATCACCTGGATGGTTACGGTACCTTTGTTTTTGAAGGTATTCAAATCTTATCTTGAGAAAACTGGTGAAAAACTTCCTGCCCGGATGAAAGGATTCATTTGTGGCGGCGCGCGACTGGATCAGGATGTGGCTGAATTCTTTGAAGAAAGAAAGGCGCCTGTTTTTCAGGGTTACGGCCTAACGGAAACAAGTCCCGTGATCTCCGTGAACAGCCGCGATTTTAACAAAGCCGGCTCAGTCGGAAAACCTGTTCCGGGAATTGATGTCCGGATCGCTGAAGATGGCGAGATTCTCACGCGCGGTCCGCACGTGATGAAGGGTTATTACAATCGGGAAGATTTAACGCGTGAAGTCATTGATACCGAAGGTTGGCTGCATACAGGTGATCTCGGGAGATTTGATTCGGACGGCTATCTTCATCTCACGGGAAGGCTGAAAAACATGATTGTTTTAGGGGATGGCAAAAAAGTCCATCCGGAGGAAGTAGAATTCGCCCTGGAAAAAAGCACAATGTGGAAAGAAGTTTGTGTGTCTTCCTGCTTATCTAAAAAGAGCATCCTGGAAGGGACCGAGGAAGTTTGCGCTGTTGTGGTACAACCCAATGCCGGAGAAAAAGAAGTATTGCGCGAAATCGATTTGCTTACCGCGGCTCTGGCTCCCTATAAAAAACCAATGCGTATCCTATTTAGAGAAGAAGAGTTGCCTCGAACCTCCACTCGAAAAATCAAAAGGCATCTTGTGAGAGAATGGATCGAAAATGTTAAACGTTAAAGGTTAGAAAGTTAAAAGAAGCGCGTCCTATCCACACCTTTAACCTTTAACTCTTAACTATGTCCACTGCCCTTTATTTACTTTATCTATTAAATTTGGCGTTTATCGGTTTGTTGCCACGAATCTTTTTTAAGCGGGGAAAATTTCACTGGCTCTGGTGGTTGACGGCTGCCCCTTTTTTTATTTGTGCCGTTATTTTGACCTCATGCTTTACCGGATATTTAACTCCCTGGCCTATTCTGCCCGTATGGTTGAGGGACTGTCTGGCGGTCTTTGCTTCCGTATGCTCCCTCTGTCTGATTTCATTCACCCTGGGAACTCACCGGTCACGGTTGGCGCTGTGGCATCAAAAGGATGAGCCCGAAAGTATTGTTACTTACGGCGCATATCATTACATCAGGCATCCGTTCTACACTTCTTTCCTGTTGGCCTTATTGGGAGCTACGCTTTTGGCTCCTCATCCGGCAACGTTGTGCACTTTTTTATATGGTTTTTTAATATTGAATTACACCGCTTCGCGGGAGGAAAAATTCTTGAGTGAATCGACCTTCGGAGAACAATATCGCGAGTATCGAAAACGGACGGGGCGTTTTTTACCATGGTTTATGTAGACCACTTTTCCTATTCGCTGGGCGACATTACGAATACTGTAGAAGCTGCTGCGGAAAACAAATGGACCGTTTCGGGCGCTCCGGCATTGCGAGAAGCCGGATTCGCGGTGCACCATCGTTGTTCGTCTCAGAAGAGTTCCTACGATCTGGCCCGCGATTGTGTGGAAAGGATTCGCGATCAACTGGGCGATATCGGAGCCATCATCTACTCCACCTGCATTCCCATCAATGCGGCGGCTTGTTCCAACAAATTTGATACTTCGAGAGATGTGAAGGATCTCATGGATTTTCCCGCGTCCCATCTGCAGCAGGATTTTGGTTTAAGCCGCGCTTCTGTCATCGGGTTATCGCAGCAAGCTTGCACCGGAATGCTCGGATCGTTGAGATTAGCGCGGTCTTTGATTTTGACAGAGCCGGACGTTCAGAGGGTTCTCTGTTTGTCTTCTGACCGTTTTCCGGAGGGGGCCCTGTACGAACAATCCTACAATTTGATCTCCGATGGAGCGACCTGTTGCATTGTCTCTCTTCAACCACATGGTTACAAATTACTTGCAACTCACGCAATTACAAATGGCGCATGGGCCATGGCTTCGGATGATGAAACCATCGGGTCCTTTTTTAACTACGCACACCATACGATTCTGGAAACACTGGAAAAAGCAAATTTGACAATGCAGGAAATCGACCACATTGCCGCTCAGAACATGAATCCTTCTGCGTGGAAAATTCTTTCACGCTTGTTGAAATATGATTTTGAGCGGGTCCACAACCCTACACTTTCAGAAATCGGTCACGTGATCAGCGGTGACAACATCATTAATCTGAAACACATGGAGGATGCCGGTATTGTAAAGAGTGGTGAAAAAGTTCTAATGTTTATGGCCGGTTACGGCTTGAACTGGCAATGCACAATTTTGGAAAAGCTTTAGGGGAGCGCGGGCATCTTGCCCAAATTGGGGACCGCAGGTTTCTAGCCTGCAAATGCGGACTGGAAGTCCGCGATCCCCTATGCAGGCTGGAAGCCTGCGCTCCCCTTTTACGGTTAGAATTATGAGAACGCTGGATGAGACGGTGGTGCGGCTTTGCGAAGCGTCGCGAAAGGATTTTGCCAATCCTTACGAGATAAGCTGGCCGGAAACAGCAGATCCGGACCAGTGGTACACAAGCCCAGAGCTGATTTCGCTTTACGGCACCCCTAACTACAAAGACCTTTCAGAATGGCAGAAGAAGCGGCTCGCCTTTCTGGAAGCGGTCAATTTTTTCAGCTTGAACATCCATGGTGAAAAAGCGCTGATAGAAGGATTGGCACGCCGGCTTTACGAAAAGAAAAGCCGCATCTACTCAGATTATTTGCATCACTTTCTGGATGAAGAGAACAAACACATGGTGTATTTTGGCGGATTCTGCATGCGTTATGCGGGCAAAATCTATCCGGACAAAAAAATGATCCTGGAGAGGGACTATGCTCCCGGCGAAGAAGATTTTTTATTCTTTACCAGGGTTCTGATTTTCGAAGAAATTGTCGACGTGTATAACGTTCGAATGTCTCAAGACGAACGGCTTGCGCCGATTGCGCGGGAGATCAACAGACTGCATCACCGCGATGAAGCCCGTCATCTTGTTTTTGGACGCCAGATCGTAAAGGAATTGTTTGCAGAACATGCCCCGCAATGGGATAAAGAGGTTTTGCAGGGCGTCCGTAAGAATGTGGAACAATATTTATTAGCCACCTGGAAAGAATATTACAATCCGGATGTTTACCGCGATTTGAATATGCCTCACGCTTATGAAGTTTCGCAGGACGCATTCGAACAGGAAACTTCACGGATGCACAGACGCGAAATAACGCGGGGTTCTATCCAGTATCTCTTAACAAATCACATTCTGGATAGTGAACCTTCCTTATGAAAAGCGAAACCGAGATAAAAGTCGCGCTACGTGAATGGATCATCCGCAAAGGAAAAATTCAGGCCGATGAGCTGGACGATCAGACTCCATTTTTGGAACAAGGCATCATCAGCTCTGTACAATTGATGGAGCTTATCTTGTTTCTGGAAGATCTAAGCGGAAATACGATCGATGTAAAAAGTTTGAAGAAAGGCATGCTTCGCGACATTGATACAATCTTCCGGAATTTTTTTAAATCTTGATGAACTTCACAAACCTGTCAGGCTTGCACTGGATGGAGAACGGGCAATGCATTCTGTCCGGCGCGCTGCTAAAACTTTATCGCAGATTCGATGCCCTATTCATGAGCTGGGCTGCAGAGTGGAATGCGACGGAGTATCAGGTGCCAACCTTTATTCCTGCCGCAGAAATGCACAAGCTGGATTATTTCCGGTCGTTTCCGCATTTAATCACTTTTCCTGTAACACTGGAGAGCGAACAACAAAATCTGCTGGCATTCGGCGAAAAGGAGCACGAACAAGGTGTACAGCTAACTCACACTGCGCCGATTCATGACATTTTGACTCCCGCCGCGTGCTACCATTTCTACATCCTGCTTCAAGGACAAAATTTTGATCAACCGCGATATCTAACCACCCGCGCCACCTGTTTTCGAAAAGAGAGCCAGTACTTTCCGCTGCAAAGACAGTGGAATTTTTCTATGCGCGAAATCGTTTGCCTCGGTGAGAAGGAAGATGTTCAGACTTTTCTCAGTAAGATGCGCGACACCATCGGACAATTTACCAATTCGATTTCGCTGCCAATGGACTGGGTGGAGGCAACGGATCCCTTTTTCAATCCTTCCATGAATCCTAAATATTGGTCGCAAATTCTGGATCCTGTAAAAACGGAGATGCTTTTCGATAACCGGCTCGCAATTGGATCGATCAATTTTCATCGCAATTTTTTCGGCGCAATTTTTAAGATACAGATGAAAAGTGAAAAAGCATTCTCCGGATGTGTAG
>JBKKAT010000668.1:0-4965 GCA_046714535.1 Acidobacteriota bacterium
TTGATGAAGCCTTTGCCAGAGCCCGGGATCAGATTCACGCGTTTGACGGAATTGGTCCGCTGAATGCATCCTCCAATTTTTGTGGAACGCTAAGGCCATATCAGAAGGAAGCTCTTGGCTGGATGAAATTTTTGCGCGACTTTGGATTTGGTGGTTGTCTGGCAGACGACATGGGCCTCGGCAAAACCGTCATGGTGCTGGCCATGCTGCAGTCTCGATCTGAATTGCGAAAAAAATCCGCTGATCCCCGTCTTCCATCGTTGATAGTCGTTCCGCGGTCTCTGGTTTTTAACTGGATTCAAGAGGCATCGCGGTTTGCTCCTGATCTGCGTATTTTGAATTATACAGGCACATTCAGAAACAAACACAGCGAAGAATTCCAGAGTTACGACCTGATCCTTACTACTTATGGAACATTACGCAGCGATGCCCTTTTTCTGAATGATCAGATGTTTGACTACGTCATTCTGGATGAAGCACAAGCTGTGAAAAACGCGACGACCGCTTCGGCAAAAGCCGCTCGACTGTTGAAAGGAAATCATCGTTTAGCTCTCAGCGGCACTCCCGTTCAAAATCACCTGGGGGACCTGTGGTCTCTTTTTGAGTTCTTGAATAGCGGAATGCTCGGCGCTTCGTCGGTTTTAAAACTATCAGGAGCCGGTTTAAAAAAACCTGACGAAGAGACAGTTCGAATACTTTCTCACGCGTTGCGTCCCTTCATATTGCGAAGAACCAAAGAGCAGGTAGCGCGCGAACTTCCCGCTAAATTCCAGCAAACACTCTTTTGTGATCTTAGTTCAGAAGAACGAAAACTTTACGACGATTTGCGGGATCATTACAGGCAGACACTCCTTTCGCGCATCGAATCCGAGGGACTCAGTAAATCGAAAATACAGGTTCTTGAGGCCCTGCTCCGGTTGCGACAAGCTGCCTGTCATCCAGGTCTGATCGATAAAAGTCGCGGCACCGAAATGTCAACCAAGCTTGATGCTCTTTTACCCCAGTTGTTGGCTGTGATAGAAGAAGGTCATAAAGCACTCGTATTTTCGCAATTCGTAAGTTTTCTTAACATTTTGCGACATCATTTGAATCAGCACGGTGTGCCATACCAATATCTGGATGGCAAAACGACCGACAGGCAGACTGTTGTTGAAAAATTCCAGAATGATACCGGTTCTAAACTCTTCTTGATCAGTTTAAAGGCTGGTGGATTAGGCCTCAATCTTACATCAGCGGACTATGTTTATCTGCTGGATCCCTGGTGGAATCCGGTTATCGAAACCCAGGCCATAGACCGCGCTCATCGTATTGGGCAAACGCGCCAGGTTTTTGCTTACAGAATTATTGCTCGCGATACCGTTGAGGAAAAAGTGTTGCTGTTGCAAGACAAGAAACGCAACCTTGCGGACGCCATCATCAACGCAGACAACAGCCTCATTCGCAATCTTCAACGCGAAGACCTCGAACTTCTTTTATCCTGAAAAGTGCCGTCAGTTCTATGGAACTGGCCGGGTTCCAGCGCGGAGGTCCTGGTTTGACTACACCTTCCGGAATTATGTACGATTCTGACAATGGTTTTCTGATCGGGGGTCTTTTGGAGGATGTCAGCAACATACTTGCAAAACTGCATGTAAATGATCGCACAGAAGCCGTATCCATCGTCATCAAGCGCGGCATCGTGCATCTTTAGGTGGAGCTCACAGCTTTGTATAATTCAGTCCTTTGATCCGCGCGAAATTGCGCTCTTTTACAGTTAAGACTTCATAACCAAGGGAAATGGCTGTTGCAGCAATCAATAAATCATGCGATCCGACTTGCACTCCCTTTGATGCGAGTTCTGCCCAGATACCAGCGTAAATTCTTGCCGCCGCAACATCAAAAGAGTGCAATGGGAACTCAGTAATTACTTTTTCGACAAATGCCTCTCTTTTGATCCGCCGTCCAATAGGCGTTGCACGGTGAACTCCATGCAACAATTCAGAAACGGTAACCACGCTGATTCCAAAAGCTTCTTTTTCCCGGCCCGCCATCACTGTCTCGGGATCAACCAATTCCCGTTCCAACGCAATGATTACACTGGTGTCGAGAATTATTCCCATTCAGTGATCGTACCAGTCGAAGGTTGTTTGGAAATCGCCCAACGGAGATCCTGCTCGAAAGCCGCTGCTTCCTTACCCAACCGGGGAAGCTTCTTTAGAATCTGTGGAAGGTCGCTTAACGTTTTCTCCTCCGTTTTTTCTGCTCCTACGGGATTGATTTCCGCAACGGCTTTACCCCCGCGCACAACCGTATACCGGGCACCCTTGTAATTTACGGCGTTTAATATTTCGGAAAAATTACGAGCCGCTTCAGTTGAAGTAATTTTCTTTCTCATTCAGATAATATGATAATCATATAATCGGATTAGTCAAAGCATGGCGCGACAACGAGGCGCCCCATGTTTTCTAGAGGAATTTCAGGCGGTAATCGGCAAGGCTTCTAACAATTACATCGTGGGCTTCGGCACGTCCATATACGTGCGTGATTTCAACTACGCGCAGTTCTTCTTCGGGCGATTGCTTGTACGTCAGGAAGTAATGTTTGAGTCGTTGGATGAGGGCCAGAGAACATTCTTGAATCTCACCAAGGAGTCCATACACCACATCATCTTTTAGGACGGCCACGATTTTGTCATCCACCTCGTTTCGATCAATCATGCGCAATCCACCGATTGGCACAGCGGTCAGCAAAATGTCTCCACGCGGAATTGCTTTTTCCGTCAGCACGCAAATATCCAGCGGATCTCCATCCCCTTTCAAACCGCTGCGGCCGGTTCGAAGCATCGTGAGTTCTGCGACAGACTCGCCGCAATAGGTTTGTGGAATGAATCCATATAATGTCGGGCAAATGTTGGAGAATTTTTGCGGGCGATCGACTTTCAGCAGGCCACTGAGCTTATCAATTTCGTATTTGACGGTATCCGTTGGAACGATTTCGATGTAGCTGGTTACGGCGCCCGGGGCTTGATCTCCCGGACTTACTCCATGCCACGGATGTGCCTTTGAGTTCATTCCACTATTGTACGACGTTGTAACCACGTCTTGACGGAATCGGCTTGATCGGGAGGCAATTCGGATAAGACCGGTTCGATATCTGTGGGCGAAATCAGGCCATGACGAAACAATTGATCAACAAAGTCAAAATCCCGTTGTCTACCTGCGATCAATTTGCTGATGACAACATCAACAGGATGCAAACAGAGGCCGGTAACTCCTAAAGTATTTTCATTCTGAATCTTGACGATTCGCGATTTCCAGTTAGAAGGAAGGATAGCTGTTTCTGGTCCAACGCCGTGAGCATAGTACCCGAATTGTTCGTGAAAAGGAGAAAGCTCTCCGATTGTTCCATCGATCAGATCAGCTTTCGATGGATCATCGATCGGATAAAGATCTGCTTCCTGCGAAACAATCAACTCATCAGGCGGATCAGGAAACAAGCCAAGGATTGCCTGGCTACCAATGATCACTAATTCCGTCGATTTTGAAATTGCTCCGGCTGCCCGAATCAGATGCTCAAGATCTCGTCTTTTCATTTTCTAGAAATTCTCGATAGTGGTTCCAGCGTTCCATTGGAGTGAGGATGCCGCAGAAAGGATTACTTTGCCTTAAACGCCGTCCCTTCTCGGAGTTTTCAAGCAATACTTTTCGTACTTCGGGCCACGGTCGCTGAAGTATCGTCATCCACTCCTTAAGAGTATCCTGTGGATTCAGGCTATACCATCGATCACAGGTCGAACGAGCTTTTGCAAGAAGCACCGGGTTTGCATCGACTCTCGATGCGATAGACAGCGCCATCATAAAGCTTCTTCGATCAATCTCTTCGTGCGTCTTCATAACTCACTCTTCCATATTACAAGAAAATCTTTACTGTCGATCTATTTAACCGTTCGAAAAGTGATGGAATAGCGAAGCATTTTTACAGGCGGAATCGAATGTTCCCATGCGGATCGAATTTCCCCTTCCATCACGTACAAGGAGCGTGGGTTCAGTGTAATGTTGTATACTTTTTTACGCTCCGCTTTGGGACGAAGCTTCAACACGCATGAGCCCTGAAGGGAAACACCGAAAACCACAGGCCCGAAAATTGTCATATCACTGTGCCATCCGATGGTGGCTCCCGGCGAATATTCACTCACTACGCTGGCTACGAACGCCGGTTCCTTGAGGTCCGCTTTCGTTGCGCAAATATCGCGAAGTGATATGAGTGGAGGCGGGAGTGGTTCCACAACATGATGAGATCCTCCAACCGGCCCGTAATCGTGGCCAAAGCGCACAATCCCCCGGCGGGATGGCTGGCCTCGCATCACGTAAGGTTGAAAATTTAAAGTGCGAATAAATTCAAGCAGATCATTTTCCTGCTCTGCGGAAATAGCATCTTCAAAATACCGGAACCCGGTGGTGTAGTCTGATGTGATTTCCTGAATTTCCTGGATTGATAGTGACATTTTTAAATACTGTTTCAGTTCACCTCCACCTTCAAAATAAAGCTATCCTGCAACTTCTCGCAAGGGAAAATCTTTCCTTTCTCATCAAAGCTTCTCAGCTGGCTGTTCGCGATGTAATACAAGCTCGAGCCCGCCATGACTCCGGTCGTTGGCAAAGTATAAAGCGGATGGTTTGCCTCCAGCGTTTTTGCTCGAACCACGCTCTTGCCGTCCTCGCTGAGGAACAAGCGAGAGACTCGATCCACTCCGAGAATTCCGCTAACAATCACAAGACTTTTGTCGTAAAAAACCATCCCATCGATTCCTGTCAGCGCGACGTTTGCCTGATTTTCCATTCGCTGCCGTTTTCCGTTGCCAAGATCCAGAACAGTCAAGCCTGAGACGTCGGCAACGTAGAGAAGACGATCGTCGGGTGAAATCGCGATTCCGTTTGGATAAGAAAGCGTTTGAGAAGGAATCAGATTTTCCAGAGAATCTTTTGA
>JBKKAT010000669.1:0-8834 GCA_046714535.1 Acidobacteriota bacterium
TGATGTATATCGCTTTGAGCTATGACCATCGCGTTGTAGACGGCCGTGAATCGGTTCAATTCCTTGCTCGCATCAAAGCTTTCATCGAAGACCCCGCCTCCTTACTATTGGAGATCTGATGATTCACCACGAAGTCACGGAGAACACGGAGTTAGAACTATTTGGGCTTTGATCCCATGGATTCGATCGTGGCAACGGAAAGGCACTGACAAATGTTCGCGGGTCGGCGGAAGAGGAATAATGAATGTCCAGCAATCGATCTACGAACAATCGAAGTTTGAGTTTGGTGCCCTGGATTCGGTTGGTGGTATGCTGACCATGGGCGAAGATCCTGGGCACAAGATCAAAATCGTAACGAAAGTGCTCAGGGCACAATAAACTTCTGCGGTTCTGAGATCACTCGATATTCGAAATTTCTTTTTTCAGCGGAGCAGGAAGTCGCCAATAACGCCAGGAGAATCTTTTACTATCTTGACGCCTTGGCGGTTTCCTAAAGAGGGAAGAGGAAGGTGAGGGGACGCCAGACGCGCTTGCCCCAGGCTTGTTCATCATGGGTCCCGCCTTTGACCAGATAATGCTGCAGGTCATCCCCTTTTCGATAGCCTTTTTGCCGCAACAAAGTGATCATTCGCTGATATCCGGTTTTCAGGAAAACTTCTTTGCTTCCAACATCCAGGTAGAAATGTGCCCGTTTTTTGGGTCCATCGTATTCACTGACTTGTCTCAGGATCTGGTAATCATTCCAGAAAAATGAATTCGACATGCATCCGGCTTTTGAAAAAATTTCAGGATGCCACCACGCAAATAGAAAAGAAATTAATCCACCCATGGAAGATCCCATTACGCCCGTATTCTCGGTGTCCGATTTTGTGCGGTAAGTTGTATCGATCAGAGGTTTCAGTTCGTGGATAACAAAATCCGCATAATTGTGGCCCGCAATCGAACCTGTGTATTCCTGTTCGCGATCCGGCGTGTTATATATCCCAACAATTAAGATTTCCTTCATTCTTTTACAGCGAATTAAGTATGCCGCAGCCGTATCGATCCGCCAGTCAACGCCGAGAAATGCCGTGTTGGGGTCCATTAGATTTTGACCATCATGCATATACAGCACCGGATAACGTTTTCTGCGGTCTTTGTAATAGGACGGAGGAAGCCACACAATCACATCGCGTGGATATCGGACTCGCGGCGAAGAAACCTGCCTGTGATATTCGGTGTGACCCTGCTCGGGAATGCTAGAACTGTTAATCTGCTTGATTCGGGTCCATTGCATCGGATGGATTAGTATACAACGAGAGGCCGAGCTCAAAGTCCGAATAAAGAACAATCGATCTCAGAACCGCAGAAGTTTCATCTCGCGAACAAACCCGACGTCTACGGTTCAGAATTCGATTGTTCGATATTGGAAATTCACTTCTCAAGCGCCCAGGATTGTAACCGATACGCTTCGTGATTTTGCCTGATCCAGTTCCAGCAGAAAAACTCTTTGCCATCGTCCCAGGTCCAGATTTCCATCCACGACGTTCACCGTTTGTGAAGTGGGAAGAAAAATGGCTTTGCAGTGCGAATGCCCATTGCGATCTTCTTTATCCGTCATATTGACCGTTCGAATCCTGAAATCATTGTGAAGATATTCCGCCTGCCGGGGAGCGAGATGCTCCAACATCCGCTGCAGGTCCTGCAAAAGCAATGGCTCATTTTCATTGATGAGGATTGCTGCGGTGGTATGTTTGCTCTGAATATTCAAGATTCCTTCCCGGATCCCGGACAGTTGTAGAAATGTTCTGAACGCCTCGGTGCAATCCAGAAATTCCAAACAACCGCGCGTTTGAAATTCTAAAACTTGATGACAAATTCTCAGTGACTCATTTCTATTCATCAGGATGGCCTGATTCAACATAAACTCCTCCTCTAGGTATGCAAAGTACTTTGTAGTGCAAAGTAAATGCCCTGTGTTTGTTTGAATGTTTGATTCCTTGTTTCATGTCAGGCTCTGGCCGGTTTTTGGAGTGGCAGAGCAGGGGTCGATTTTTCTCCGCTCAAAGATTCGGCAGCCTTCAGCAAAACCTCTTCCAGCGCTTCCAGGTACCGGATAAAACTGTCCCGGCCGCGCTCCGTGAAATAGATCGTCGTTTGAGGCTTGGCCTGAACGAAAGTCTTCTTGATCCGGACAATGCGTGCCTGCTGCAGGGACCGCAGATGGCGGCTCAAATTTCCGTCTGTAAGATTGCATTCCTGTTTCAATTCGTTGAAGGTAATTCCATCGCTTGCGTTGCACAGCGCCGACACGATTGCGAGCCGATTCGGTTCGTGAAATAGTTTGTCCAGCGCTGCATACGGATTATCGCTTTTGCGCATTGAGTTTCTCCTTGCGTTGAAAAAACGCGGCGATGGAATCGCTCGTGTCAAAATGCAAAACGATCCCTCCCATCCACTCACCGGCGAAAAAGATGATCCCCATCGGCCAGGGGTTTGTGAAAGGAGAAGGTCCGATGAGTAGCAGCAAAGTGCCTGCAAGAATGTAGAACCATCCGATAAGAGAAATGGCAGGAGGAAGAACATGTCTGGAAGCAAGATTTGCCAATCCAAAGAGAGACATCCAGACAGGGAAAAGCCAGTTGAACATCTCGTGCCGTATCAGTCCGAGGGTGAGAATTCCACCCACCAGAAGCGGAGGCAGTGTATCGACCAGCGGTTTGAGTCTTCTTACATCTCGTTTTGCATTCGGATCCTGCAAGAACCAGTACAAGATGGCGCCGAAATTCAGACAGCAAGCGAGAAAAAAGACGATGGCCCAGCCAGCCAGATGCGCGATCAGGGTATCCGCCCAGTAAGGAGACGCGAGGATACCCGCAGCGCCTAGAGCAAGAGTTCCGGAGATCGCGCGCGCACGGCCCGAATATCCTTTGAACCGCTGTTTTTCCAGGATTTTCTGCTTTAACTCCTGCACCTGGCGCAAGGCCTCTTGAACGCTTCGCATCACTTCAATTGTATGCTAATGAAAAGTACTTTGCAATACAAAGTTGAACTCATGCTCTTGATCGAGCTTTTGAGCACTAGGAGCACGATCAGGAGCATGAGGATTTAATGCTTACGGGAGAATGTATAAAACAACAGCCCGGCGAAAAGCGCGAGAGAGCCGGTTAGCCACTGCTGTTTTGTCGCTGCGGTGAGTAACAGGAGTGAGATCAAAATGGTCAGCACAGGAAGGACTGGACCACCGGGAACTCGAAATGTTTCCGGGGACGGATCCTTTTTGCGGAGTTTTAGCAGAGAGAGCGCCGCCCCGGCATACGTAACCAGACGCGCCATGGCGCTGAGAGTAGCCAGTTGAACAAAAGTTCCACTGATCGTGATCAAGGCGGCCAGAGTAGTTATTAAGACAATGGCGACATGGGGTGTTCGAAATCGCGGATGAATGGCTTGAAGGAAACGAGGCATTTGCTCATGAATGGACATCGCGTAAAGGATGCGGGGGGCAACGAGAACGAGCAGCAGCATGCATCCGAGAGTTGAAACGATGGCGCCGGCGCTGATCAAGGTTCCTCCTCCGTCTCCCATGAATTGCACCGCCGCTTCTGCCAGCGGTGATTTAGCGGACTTCAGATCCGGATGTGTGGCAACTGCAACAACCTGAATCAGGAAATAGATTACGATCGTAAGAGTCGTACCAATCAACAATCCGCGGGGTAGAGTCTTTTGGGGATTAACGATTTCCCCCCCAGGGATCCCAACCACTTCAAATCCACTGAACACAAAAATCGCAAGCAGCAATGTTTCTGCAAGAGGCCCAAATGCTGGAAAACTCATTTCTGAGAAAAGATTCCAGTTCACAAAGAAGAGGCCGATGCCGATAAACAACAGTAGCGGAATTAGCTTTGCTGCGGTAAGAAAATTGATTACCCGGGAACTAAACCGAATCCCGATGTAATTTGCTCCGCCCAGCAAGAAAAAAGTCACAAGGATAATACCGACACGAAGAGTTGTGCCGATCAGTCCGAAATGACTGATAAAACCGATCATGGCATTGCACAGAGCGGCTACTGAGCTCAATCGCGCAAGAAAGTACATCCATCCAATTACAAATGCGAACGCTCCTCCGTAAGCTTCCGAAGCATAGAGATAAGCGCCTCCGGTCCGGTCATATTTGCTTCCCAGTTCAGCGAAACAGAGGACGATGATGCAGGCGAAAAGTCCCGCCAAAATAAACGCAATCGGGCTTGCGATTCCAAGAATTTTGGCCGCCGTTGCCGGCAACGCAAAAATTCCGGCGCCGATGATGCCATTGATGGTCAGCGCAATCACTTCCCTTAATCCGACTGCGCGTATAAGTTTCTGCTCAGACATGACTTTTTTTGAAACCACAAATAAACAAGGGCGCTGACCCTCCTGAACTCAGATAACAATTTCTAAATCTGTGTGCATCAGTGTTCATCTGTGGTTACTTAGAGTGTTCACCGAAAGAGATTCTGTAAAGACAAATCGCAGCGGCAACAGCCGCATTGAGACTCTCAACCTGTCCTTTCATCGGTATGGAAAGTTTCCCGCTTAAGGGCAAATCCTCAGGAAGTCCCCGGCTTTCCGAGCCGATGCACACAATTAAAGGAAACACCGGCTTCCATTCCAGAAGGGAACGCCCTTGCCTGGTCACCAGGCCATAGACATGAACACTTCGCGGAAGCTGATGTTCGAGAAATGAGGATGGTTCTTTTATTTCGCTGAGTGATACACGAAATAGACTTCCCATCGATGCCCGCACGACCTTAGACAAATAAGGGTCCACGCAGTCAGAGCTGTAACCAACCCATTCACAACCACTTGCTTCTGCTGTCCGAAGAATCGCGCCAAAATTACCCGGATCCCGGACAGAGATCAACAGTAACGCGAGTTTTGCTATCGGGGGAAGCGTTCCAGCGGCCGGTTTTTGAACCAATCCAAGGATGCCTTGAGGTGTTTCTACATCGGAGATCGACTTCAAAATTCCGGGACTGACGAGGTAGATCGAGGTCCCTCCCTCCTCCAGAGGTTCCAACCAGTGTTTTTCCTGTGCCCAATTCTCTGGCGTAACGTAGATTTCTTCGCATTTTAATCCGGCATGAGTTGCTTCCAGTAGAAGTTTTTTGCCCTCGACTAAAAAGACGCTGGCTTGACGCTTTCTACTGATTTTTTTGACTTTTTGAATGCGGGGATTGGAGGAACTTTGGATCACTCGCATCAGAAAAGGACAGACTTTACAACCATATACGGTTGCGTTTATCATATACGATACATTGCCGTTGGCAATGCGAGGGGGTCGGGAATAGTTGGACTACTATAATAAGTTGCGCATTGCGCCGAACGCGTCGCGCAAAGAAATCGACCAGGCCTACCAGCGTCTGATGAAAGAATCTCGCTACGATACCTCTATAGACAAGCGCGAAATTGAAAATGCTTACAAGGTTTTGAGTGATCTCGCCACGAAATCTCAATATGACACGCGCCAGACGATCCGGCTGCAGAAGACGGTTCGGCAAAACAAGAAGCAATTTCAAGAAATTGGAGTTCTCAACCGGATCAAAAACCTGAACGTGCGGCAATTGCTTGTGATTCTTGGCATTTGTCTGTCCCTTATGATCAGTTTCTATAGCTTCCGGTTTGGGCACCTCTTAAAAACCTTTCAAGCCGGAGACGTTCTGTACGATCGGACAAACGACCAGCATTTCGGAAAGGTCTTGAAGGTGGAACCCAATCATCCCTTTGGCACAAGCCGAATGGATGCCTATCAAATAGAACTTGATCCATCCACGAAAAGAGCATTCAATTTTGAAAGCGTCGTCTGGATGCCTCAGGATATTGTGAAAGCGAGATGTTATAAGAAAGAAGTGACCGGTGACTAGTGTCCGGATAGCGCGAGCTGTCTAGCCACTGGCCTCTAGCCACTAGCCACTATTTTGAGGTACATTTCCCGAACAGCAGGAGATATCAAAGGACTCTTCGTAAGAGGATGGTGCGGACTGATTCTTCGGATCCTTTGGAAGGCAGTTGATGCTTTTTGAAGCGATTTTTCATCAGAGGACCCGGACAGCAAGTATTTAGCCGCATACGAACAGCCGAGCAAAAATTGAGCAGACGCCTCTTCAGGAGCTAGTCGCAACGCACCGGAAAAGGAAGCGATTGCTGAATCATAATCCCCTTGAAAGTACCTTCGCGCGCCATCTCTTATCATCGTTCTGGTCTTTTGTACGTTCAGCTCTTCTGTCGTTGGCCCGGGGGGCACAAGTACAATTTTTTCAGGTTCTGGCTTGATCGGTTCAACTTTGCCCGGTTGTTCGCGAATTGCCTCCTCCGGTTCCGGTTTCTTTTGTGGAATCACCGGTTCCGGAATCGGCTGAACCGGTTCCGGCTTCTTTTCAGGAATCACCGGCACAGGTTGGTTCAGTGCCATTTGCGTTGATGCGAGCGTTTTCAATTCTGAAAGATTCTGGAAAAGGCTCCGGTTTCGTTGTATCTCTCCCTGTGAGCTGGAGATTTCAAATTCCTTCAACGCGCCCTGATAGTTTTTCTGATTGAAGTAAGCTTTTCCAAGATAATAATGCGGTAAATAATCATCAAATTTCATTCCGTAAAATTTGATGTTCAGTCCTTCTTGATTCTTTTGAGCGATCGCGGCTTGCAAACGCGGAATTGCTTCACCGGAACGTCCTTTCTTGATAAGATCCATTGCCGTTTCGTAGTCTTTGTACCATTCAGCTGAAGAGGTAGAGGCAGTGCCGAACAGAATCAGCAAGACCGCAAGAGTTTTATAAATCGAGAGAATCCACCGCCCGCGCATAATCAAAACCTTCCATTTGTTTCTTTACGACAGTGGTCGAGTTGTTTCGGATTTCAACATCAATGGTCAGAGATTTGTATTGCGGATTCGCGAGCACAATCTGATATTTTCCAACCGGAAGCTCCAGTTTGCAGGGAGTGATCAATGCGGAAGAGGAAATGGCATTTCCTTTTCCATCTTTAACTTCGCGAATTTCCGCCCATGGCTGAATATTTAAAGAAATCCATCCTGTCAGAACGGGGACAGGAGCCGGTGGCGTTTCTTTCTTCTCCGGCTTTATAACGGGTGCGGGATCCGGCCGGTTGATTGGTTCTACAATTGCCGGCGGCGCAGGTTCAGGTGCTCGAATCTTATTCCAAAGTGCGATCAGGATGGATACAAAAAGAATGACGGAAAGAATAGCGCCTGATGCTACGAGCAACCATTTTCGTGTTTCCGGAGTAAGAAACGGAGCGGGTTGCCGAACTGGATTCAGAATCGGTTGTGGGGGAACTTCATTGTAAGCCTGAATCGTCGGTCCTGTTTTTGGTGTAAGCCCCGGTGGCGGTGTAATGAATGTTGCGCTGGCCGGAACGTCAGCTTCGGTATGAAGAGGAGGCGGAGTTTGTGCAGCGGCGACCGCAGTAGCGGCCACTTTTGTTTGGGGTGTCATTACCTCCGTAGGGATTCGCGGGGGTGTTGTTCCCGACTTGGGGACTCCTGTTCCGGGTTTGGGTGTCCGCCTCTGGGAAGGAAGCGGTGTTCTTGCGGAGTAGGGGAGCGGTGTCCCGGAGAGCGCTTCCATTGCTGCAAAATCCGATTCCTGAATTTGACCGAGCACTTGCAGCAAATCGTCGGTAAGTTCTTCGCAGGTTTGATAACGATCTTCTTGAGTCTTTGCGAGAGCGCGATGAATCACTTCTTCCAGACCTTCCGGAGGAACAAGCTGGCCATCCGTGATCGGCTCCGGTTCGGAATGGATGATCTTGAACAGCACTGTGGTCGGGTTATCACCGGGAAAGGGCTTTCGAAAACTCAATAGTTCGTACAGCACAACTCCGAGAGAAAAAATATCCGCGCGCCGGTCCACCTTCTCTCCGCGAATTTGTTCAGGTGCCATGTAATGAGGTGTACCCATGATCATGCCGGTCCGCGTAAAGTGTGAAGCCGAGATCTTTGCGATTCCGAAGTCCATGATTTTTACATCGCCGTTGTCCAGCAACCGGATGTTTGCAGGTTTGATATCCCGGTGAACGATTCCATTGTTATGGGCATATCCCAGACCAATGCTTGTTTGAATCAAAATGTCGAGTTTTTTCGAAAGTAGTAATTCAATTTTGTTCTTGATGATCTGTTCGAGGTCCGTTCCGGTGAGGAACTCCATCGCAATGAAGGGACATCCTTCTTCATCTTCTCCCAGATCGTAAATCGTTACGATGTTTGGATGGCGCAGACCACCCGCAGATTGTGCTTCACGAAGAAAACGGGTCCGGAGATCAGGATCTTCCGAGACATCCTTCAGCATTGTCTTCAGCGCGACGTCCCTTTTCAAGAAAGGGTCGGTTGCGCGGTAAACATAGCCCATGCCCCCGCGTCCAATTCGTTCAATGACGGTGTACTTACCTATCTTTTGCGGGTTTGCCATGTGTAACGGTTAAAAGTTAAAGGTTAAAAGTCAAAAGTGCAAAAGACGGCGGTCTCTCTTTTAACTTTTAACATTTAACTTTTAACATTTAGCCTTTTACGTCTCTTGAAACTGATCAATCCGAAGAAAGGAAGGAAACTATTCTTGTGATTCTTGTGGTTGCTCTTGATATTTCACGAGAATCGCCGTGACGTTGTCTTCACCTCCGTTCTGATTGGCTATGTTGATCAGATCTTCGCACGCTTTTTCCAGATCACCGTTATGTCGATCCACGATGTCTAAAATTTCTTCATCGGAAATCATGGTATTGAGTCCATCTGAACAGAGGAGAATAATGTCGCCATTTTGTAGCGGTTCTTCGGTAACATCCACATCAACAGGATTGGGGCCGCCCAG
>JBKKAT010000670.1:0-2562 GCA_046714535.1 Acidobacteriota bacterium
TGGGAGGACCGCCCCATTTTAAACGCCGCGCAAATAATTGAGAGCTGTACAGGTCTTTCATCCCACGTTTGGGACCGGCTTCCAGCAAGATCACTTTTTTTCCAGCTTGAGAAAGTTTTGCTGCTAATAAACTTCCGGCGGCGCCGGAACCAACGATCACGACGTCTGTTTTGCTCATATCATCACCACTTTGCCGGAGGCATGATGTGCGCCATATAAGGGAACGATAGGCGCTCGAATCCTTCGACCGTTCCGTAAAAAACATCGACAGCATCATTTCTGACTACGAAATAAAACAAAGGTGCGGGTGGACCGCTCCAGGATGCAGGGTTTTTGCCCGAAATTTCGCGTACGAGTTCAATCCTCTGCGCCTCTGAAACTTCTCCGAAGTTTTTTTTGAATCTTTCCGTGCTGAAACCATTCAGTGATTTCAAACCACTTTTGTAGAATTCCTTGTAAGAGCCGATCGTATCCAGATATTTCAAAAGAAGCATCGGGTTTTCCCGGCCCAGTTGATCATCAACAAAATGCGCAATGCCTGCTTGACCTGCGCCGGGAAGTAATGTATCGCCGAACGTTTCCAGCGTACGCGCCTCTAATCCGTCAAACTGCTTATACGGGATTTGCTTCGCTCGAGCCTCCTTCGGAGTCATTTCTCCCCAGGCGGTACTCACGGTAATTGCAATAAAGCCGGCTCCCATTTGTTGAATGAGCTCCCGCCGCGACATCATTGTTTTCTTCAAGGATTCTTCCATTGTGCTTCCCCTCACTGGATCCATTCTAACAGGATTAGAAATCGTTGCGTTGGATCACTCCGCCTTTCATGACGAACTTAATTCGTTGCAGTTCGGTGATGTCATCCAGTGGATTTCCGGAAACCGCAATCAAATCGGCAAATTTGCCAGGTTCAATGGATCCCACACGATCTTGCCAACCGATCACTTCCGCAGCAAGACTTGTTGCAGAAACGATCGCACGCATCGGACTTTCCCCTTCTTTGACACGCAATGCGAATTCGCGGGCATTTTGGCCATGGGGAAACACACCTGCATCCGTAGAAAAAGGAATACGCAGTCCTGCTTTCAGCGCCTTCTTGAAAGTTACGGATCGAAAGGCTGCCATTTCGCGTGATCGTTGAATCTCGGATTCAGGAATTCCGAGTTGTTTCCCTCCTTGAATCACTGCATCACCAACATAGAGTGTGGGAACGTAAAAGGCTGGTCGCGTTTTCAGCATTTCGATTCCTTCGTCATCCATCATGGATCCATGGTCAATTGTGCGAACGCCTGCGCGGATTGCCGCTTTGATGCCATCTGCGCCATGAGCGTGAGCTGCTACATAGCGGCCCCAACGTTTGGCTTCTTCGACTGCCACCTTGAGCTCTTCATCCGAATATTGCTGTGCGCCCGGTGTAATGCCTTTAGAAAGCACCGCACCCGTTGCAAGAATTTTGATGAAGTCAGCCCCCTGTTTCAGGTTCGTGCGCGCAACCCGTCTAACAGAATCAACCCCATCTGCAAGATTCTGGACCAGCGGAACATCTACATAAATGGAGAATTGCCTTGCATCGCCCGCTCCACCTGTTGAGGAAACATAATTTCCGGCGACCATCAAACGAGGTCCTGGAATAGCTCCCTTATTGATTGCGTATTTGAGATCAACATCAGTAAAAGGCCAGGTAGGACCCATATCACGGCACGTCGTAAACCCGGCCATCAGCGTGTCTTTTGCATTCTTCGCGCCGAAAATGGCGTCCCGCCCGGGAGTCGATTTCAGCAATACTTCCTCCCAATGCATACCGACTTCACCCGTTAAGTGAGTGTGCAAATCAATCAGACCGGGAAGCAATGTCGCTGAACCAAGATCGATTACTTTAGCTCCTGCCGGTATTTGCAATTCCTTTCCGACTGCTTCAATACGTTCTCCCCTCAACAAAACAACACCGGGACGAAGTGGAGCGCCCCCTTTGCCATCGATCACCTGAGCGGCCCGAATCACGATCACCGGCTCTTCACCAGATGAGATCAAAGGAAGCAAAACAAGTAGAAGGACCGAAAGCATCATTTTCAAATTCATGCATTGATTATAACGGACCGCGCTTATGGAGCGCAGGCGTCCCGCCTGCAACAGGGGAGCGCAGGCCTCTGGCCTGCATAGGGGACCGCAGGCGTCCCGCCTGCATTTTTGAGCTAAAATATACTCCTCCATGAAACGCAGAGAATTCCTGAAAACCAGCGCGATGGCCTGGACATTGGCAATCGGCCATCCGCTCCTAAATAAGTTCGTAGCTGAAGCAACATTAGAACCATTTGACATTGAAGAAGCCACGATTCTTGAAATGCAATCAAGAATAGCCGCTGGAGAAATCAATGCGCAGTGGCTTACGGAAACCTACCTGAAACGAATCGATCAGATTGACAAGAATGGTCCAGCGATCAATTCCGTGATTGAGATCAATCCGGAAGCGTTAGAAATTGCGGAAGATCTGGATCGCGAGCGTAAGGAGAAAGGTTCCCGCGGTCCGCTACATGGAATTCCGATTCTGATCAAAGACAATATTGA
>JBKKAT010000671.1:0-5655 GCA_046714535.1 Acidobacteriota bacterium
GAAGCCGGTTACGTGGGCGAGGATGTTGAGAACATTATTTTGAAGCTTTTTCAGAACGCAAATGGCGATTTGGAGAAGACTCAAAAAGGAATTATCTACATTGACGAGATTGATAAGATTACGAGAAAGGATGAGAATCCCTCCATCACCCGGGATGTTTCGGGTGAAGGCGTTCAGCAGGCATTGCTCAAGATTTTAGAAGGCACGGTCGCGAATGTTCCTCCTCAAGGAGGAAGAAAGCATCCTCATCAGGAATTTTATCAAATCGACACCACGAACATTTTGTTTATTTGCGGTGGAGCATTCGTCGGACTCGACAAAATTGTAGAACGGCGAACCGGCAAAAAGAGTCTAGGTTACCGGGCGAATATACCGCCTGCAGGAACGAAAAACGTAGGCACTATTCTCGAACAGGTGCAGACGGAAGATCTGATCAAATACGGTTTGATTCCGGAATTTGTCGGACGGCTTCCTGTGGTGGCTTCGTTGCATGACCTTGATATGGCGGCCCTGATCCAGATTTTGACGGAGCCCAAAAATGCCCTCGTCAAACAATACCAGGCGATGCTTGATTTTGATGGAGTGGCTCTGAAATTTACGGACGAAGCGGTTCGAACGATTGCTGAAATGGCAATTAAGCGCAAAATGGGAGCACGCGGACTTCGGCAGATCATAGAAGACCTGATGCTGGATCTCATGTATCATTTGCCGTCGCAGAAGAATGTTAAGGAGTGCGTGATTACTAAGGACGTGGTCCTGAATTTTGCGAAACCAATCACGCTGATCGAAAAAGCTGTTTGATTTAAATTAACAGCAGAAAACGCAGAGCACGAGAGTCTCTACCCGTACTTATCCCAAGAAAAAAAACATGACTGAAAAAACCCAAACACCAAGAGCAGAGGTGATCACTCTGCCGATGATTCCCCTCAGGGATGCCGTCCTTTTCCCTGGAATGATCATGCCTTTCCTCGTAGGACGTGAACAATCTTTAAAAGCACTGGAGATCGCACTGGCCGGCGACCGGAAAATTTTCCTTGCTGCACAACATTCTGCAAAAACGATTAGTCCGGGAATGGACAACATTTATTCCGTTGGCACTGTTGGTGTCATCGTTGAAAGTTTGCGTTGTGATGACGGAAACGTCAAAGTATTGATCGAAGGCCTGGAACGTGCGCGCGTTTTAGATGCCCAGCTTTCAGAATACTTTACCGTGCATGTGAAATTGCTTTCCAGACGTGCCGACATGGACGACGCTCTTTCACAGCGCATGGAAGAGCTATTGAACCTGCTCGACCGGTACGCCAGACTCTCTCCCAATATGCTTGCGGAGAGGATGCTTCCGCAAAAATCGGAAGATCCGGGGCGCCTTGCCGACATCGTTGTCGCCTATTTGCAACTCGATCTGCAGGAAAAACAGGATTTACTGGAAACGATTCATCCTTCGGAACGCCTGGATCGTGTTCTGGAACTGCTGAAATCGGAAATGGACGAGATTAAAGTTGAAAAAAAGCTCGGCAAACGTGTAAAACGTCAAATGGAGAAAGCACAACGCGAATACTATCTCAGCGAAAAGATGAAAGCGATCCAGAGAGAACTGGGCCAATCCGAAGAGAATGCGTTTCAGGAAGAAATCCAGACATATCGTAAAAAGATAGAATCCAAGAAGCTCACCAAAGATGCCCGCGAGAAGGCAACTCAGGAGATGCGCAAACTGCAGATGATGCCTTCCATGTCAGCCGAAGCCACGGTGACTCGCAATTATCTGGACTGGCTGCTCGGTGTTCCCTGGAACGAGAAAACCACAGAAAGCGATGATTTGAAGCGCGCGCAAAAAATTCTAGCGAACGATCATTACGGACTCGATAAAGTGAAGGAGCGGATCATCGAGTTTCTCGCTTCCCGCAAACTTTCCAAGAAAAAAGAAGCTGCAACGATTCTTTGTTTCGTGGGGCCTCCGGGTGTCGGCAAAACGTCTCTGGCCAGCTCGATTGCGCGGGCAACAGGCAGGAAATTTGTCCGGCTCTCGCTGGGTGGCGTTCGTGATGAAGCTGAAATTCGGGGACATCGCAGAACATACATCGGCGCGTTTCCCGGACAAATCATTCAAATGATGAAGCGTGCCGGAACCGTCAATCCTGTATTTCTACTGGATGAAGTCGACAAAATGAGCATGGACTTCCGCGGGGATCCTTCCTCGGCTCTTCTGGAAGTGCTGGATCCGGAACAAAACCAGAGTTTTCTGGATCACTATCTGGATACCTCGTACGATTTATCACGCGTAATGTTTATTGCAACCGCGAATGTTCCCTACAATATTCCTGCTCCTCTTTATGATAGAATGGAAATTCTTCAGCTTCCCGGATATACCGAGGAAGAAAAGATTCAGATTGCGCTGCAGTTCCTGGTTCCTAAAGAGCTAGAGACTCATGGGCTCACCGATTACAAAATTCAAATTAAGGAAAGCGCAATCAAATCTCTGATCCGCCACTTCACAAGAGAAGCGGGAGTCAGAAATCTTCAACGTGAAATTGCTTCCATATGCCGCAAAATCGCGAAGAAAATTGCTTTGAAGGATTCTTATCCAAAGACGATCGATCCGGAAATGGTGGGAGTTTTGCTCGGAGTCGAACGTTTCCGGGATACCGATCGCGAGAAGAAAAATGAAATCGGCATGGCAACTGGACTCGCCTGGACCGAAACAGGCGGTGAATTACTTTTTACGGAAGCCACTTTGATGCGTGGAAAAGGCAGATTAATGTTGACCGGAAAACTGGGTAAAGTCATGCAGGAATCCGCCCGCGCCGCTCTCAGTTATATTCGGTCACGAACGGGAGAACTGGGAGTTTCCAGTGATTTTTATCAGCATCTGGATTTCCATGTGCATATACCGGAAGGCGCAATACCAAAAGATGGTCCTTCAGCCGGAATTACCATGGCAACTGCTTTGATCTCCGCGCTGACGAAAAATCCTGTAAAACATAGTGTTGCGATGACCGGTGAAATTACGCTTCGTGGCAAAGTGCTCCCGATTGGAGGGGTGAAGGAAAAGATTTTAGCAGCGCACCGGGCCGGTGTTTCGACAATTATTCTGCCCAGGAAAAATGAAAAAGATCTTTCGGAAATTCCCCAGGAAGTCCGGAAAAAACTTCAGGTCAGGCTTGTCGATACGATGGATGAAGTTCTTCCCATTGCGTTGACCAATCCTGTTCGCGTGAAGAAACCAAGGACAGAAGTTTCGAGGCGGAAGGGCCTTAAAAAGGAAAGTGCGCTTCCTCAATAGGAGCATTCCGTGAGTGCTGTTTTTCTCGGCAGTTTTGTTGCGCCGAACCCACTGCCGAAACAAAAGCAACCTAGAGTTGCTTTCCTTGGACGGTCCAATGTTGGCAAATCATCGCTGATTAATCTTCTGGCAGGTACGAAAATTGCGAAAGTCAGCAAAACACCGGGTAAAACACAAACATTAAATCTTTTTGCCGTAGAGGATCGGTGGGTGTTTGGAGATTTTCCAGGTTATGGTTTCGCTAAGGTGTCGAAAGGACAACGAAAGAATTTTCAAAGATTGGTAGATCACTTTTTGAATGAAGAACATTTTCAATACGCGATTCAAATCGTTGATTCAAGGCATCCTGCTATGTCGACCGATATGGAATTACACGATTGGCTGAAGTCCAGCGGAGTAAAACATCTAGTCGTTTTGAATAAATCCGACAAACTCAATCAGAAAGAACGCAATGCAACCCGAAAACAAGCTGCAATCAGTTTTCCTGGAGCTGCAATCATTTTCGCTTCCACTATGACCAACGAAGGGAAGCGCGAAATCGAGAAAATCTTAAATCAAGTCACACCTTGAACTTTAAACGTTTGAACGTTTGAACGTCCGGGGACGGAGTAGAAAGTTATGAACATAGCTGAATTAAAAGAAATGAATATTGCAACCCTCAGCCAGATGGCGAAAGAATTAAATGTCACGGGCGCGAGTAGTATGAGGAAACAGGAACTCATTTTTGAGATCTTGAAAGCACAAACCGAAAAGGAAGGGTTGATTTTTGCTGAAGGTGTACTGGAGATCCTTCCGGAAGGTTTTGGATTCCTTCGGGCGCCGGATTACAACTATCTTCCAGGACCGGATGACATTTATGTTTCGCCTTCCCAGATCCGTAAGTTCAATCTCCGTACAGGAGACACAATTTCGGGTCAGATCAGACCACCGAAAGATGGCGAGCGTTATTTTGCGCTGATCAAAGTCGAAGCAGTAAATTTTGAGCATCCAACCGAAGCTCGAAACAAAATACTGTTTGATAATTTGACGCCGCTTTATCCGCACGAACGAATCCGTTTGGAAACCACTCAGGACAATCTTTCAGCAAGAGTCATGGACCTTCTGACTCCGTTGGGCAAAGGGCAAAGAGGCTTGATTGTCGCGGCTCCTCGAACGGGAAAAACGATGCTGTTACAAGCAATTGCCAAGAGCATCATCACAAATCATCCAGAGGTTGTGTTGATCGTTCTGTTGATCGATGAACGTCCTGAAGAGGTTACCGACTTTCAACGAAGTGTCGATGCGGAAGTGATCAGCTCGACTTTTGATGAGCCACCCTCACGCCACGTTCAAGTAGCTGATATGGTGATCGAGAAGGCGAAAAGACTGGTAGAACACAAACGCGATGTCGTCATCGTTCTGGATAGTCTTACACGCCTTAGCCGCGCGAACAACGCCATCATTCCTTCCAGCGGCAAAGTGTTGTCCGGCGGTATTGATGCGAATGCGCTGCAGCGCCCGAAACGTTTCTTCGGATCTGCGCGGAACATCGAAGAAGGCGGAAGTTTGACGATTGTCGCAACCTGTCTGGTGGATACCGGAAGCCGCATGGATGATGTTATCTTCGAAGAATTCAAAGGCACCGGTAATATGGAAATCCATCTCGATCGCAAACTCAGTGACAAGAGAGTCTTTCCTGCTATCGACATTAATCGTTCCGGAACCAGAAAAGAAGAATTGCTTCTACCGGCAGAAGAGCTTAACCGCGTCTGGATCCTTCGTAAAGTTCTATCTCCTCTGTCCTCTGTTGAAGCAATGGAGCTACTGGTGGACCGTATGGGTAAGGCTAAGACTAATAAGGACTTCCTGTCCTCCATGTCGTCTGCTGTGTAGGTAGACGCACAATAGGACTTCCCTCCCTCACGAGGGGAGGAAATCGTGAGCGGAAGTTCATAGGGTTGGGGACCTGACTTTGACATTTTCCCCGAGATGCTTATACTATTTTGAACTCTAGCCGCCCTACTGAGCGGTTTTTAGGAGAGATCCATGAAAAAAGGTATTCATCCCGTGTATACGGAATCGAAAGTGATCTGTGCCTGTGGGGAAGTTTTTGTAACGCGGGCGACAAAGAAAGAGATTCGCATTGAAATTTGCTCAAAATGCCATCCTTTCTTTACCGGTAAGCAAAAGCTTCTGGATACAGCCGGACGTGTCGAAAGATTTCAAAAACGCTACAAGAAGAAAAGCGCCGAAGCTTCCTAGGAACGTTTGCTTTTTGAACCCCAGATAAACACAGATAAACGCAGATTTGAATATTCTGTCTGTGTTCATCTGTGGTTTCATAAATTATGATTCAGAAATTGGAAGAGCTCGAAGGAAAATATCAAGAGCTGAAC
>JBKKAT010000672.1:0-13436 GCA_046714535.1 Acidobacteriota bacterium
GGTCTGCCCGACTTCGGAACAATCGTCATTGAATACGAGCCGGACAAACTTTGTCTCGAATTAAAATCTTTGAAGAATTACATCAATTCCTACCGCACGCTTGGCATCTTCTATGAAAATGCCGTGAATCGCATTCTGGGCGATCTCGTGAAGGCATGCCGGCCGAAGTGGGCAGTTGTGCGGGGCGAGTTTAACGTACGTGGTGGAATGAAAAGTGTGATTGAAGCGAAATATCCCGGATTATTGAACAAAAGCTAACGAAGGGAACGAAGTTTTAAAAAATTCTTTGTTTACTTTGTTATCTTCTGTTCAGATTTTTGGCGTACGAATCGCACGGACAACAAATATCCAGCTGCCTCGGGCACTGAACCAATCACCGCTCCTTGCGCCTTCAATTCTTTCTTCATCAATTTTTTGGCCAGAGCCTCATTGAGACGGATTCGCAGTTCGATTCTTTTGCCGACAGGCAGATTGGAGCGGTGATAAAAAGCACAACCACCCCGGGAAAGATCATGCAGTCTTCCATTACTCTCAGAGCCTAAAGAGTGATCATCGTTGAGCAAAGTAATTTTCACCGGCAGATTCAATTTGACCCGCCTGGCTGTGCGTTCTTCATCCATTTGCTTATTTTACCCGCAAAATCATTTTGCCAAAAATTCTGCGATGCCGCGAAGCCATTGTGGAATTCCTCGCCATCCTTTTTTCCAACGGAAGAGATAAGCAAAATGACGGGCAACCACATTCAAAAAAACTGCCGGCCCAAGCCGGTTACTGTTTTCCAGAGACCTCAGATGATTGCGGACTGCGTATTTCGGCAATTCAGATGCGGGATAGTCGGCACCGGATTTTGCTTTGTGATCCACAATCACTTTTGCCTGGTGCAGTTTCAGTCCTGCTTTCCGTACCTTCAAACAAAAGTCGCGATCTTCAAAATAGTGAAAGTAACTTTCTTCAAAACCTCCCGCTTTCTTCCATGCATCCAACGAAAAAAGGAAACAGGCCCCGGAGTACCATTCCGGCGACTGGACAGTTTGCAAAGCTCCCCAGCGGGAAAACCGGTATCCATAAACCAGTTGATCCTTTTCGCGAAGCACGGGAAACGTACAGTCAGCGCCAGCCGCAAGATGTTCCGCCAATAACTGTTCGATGGCGGCTGAATCCACCTGCACATCCGGATTTAAAGCGAGCAACAACTGGGGTGGTTGGTCTTTTACAAGCAAAAGCTCTACTGTCCGGTTCAATCCTGCAGCATATCCGCGGTTTTCACATTCCAGGTATTGCACCAGTTCCCTTTTGGGAAATGAAAACGAATCATGTAGAACGACAATAATAGATTCCACGAGATCGCATTGGCTGAGGGTATCAATCAGCTTTTCGGTAAGGTCAGAATTTCCGTAATGTACCGTAACGGCAACAAGGCTCATGGGAGAGCATTCTGTAAACAGCTCTGATAGAAACCGGTCATCTCTCTGGCAATCAAATGCCAGTTAAAATGCAATCTGATTTTTTCTTGAGCTTGCGACAGTTCCTCGGGCTTTTTCCCTTCGTGGAGTCGTCTGCTGATCAAGTAAGACAAAGCGGAAGAGTCGCCCCAGGGCACAAGATCGCCCGCGCCTGTTTTGCGTATGATCTGCCCGCAGCCATCGTCGTCACAGACAATTACGGGTGTTCCTGAGAGAATCGATTCCAGGGGAACGAGACCGAACACTTCATTGACGGAAGGGTACACGGTGATATCTGCATCCGACAAAGCTTCCCATTTTCGCTGATCATCCAGCAATCCGGTCCACACCACACGATCCTGAAGACGCAGCTCTGAAACCAATTCTCTGATGCGGGAAGCATAGCCCATGTCATTTCCCGCAATCACGAGCCGGGCCTCGTCACGAATTCGGGAAAAAGCGCGCACCAGATGCTGAACTCCCTTTCGTGGCGTAATTTTCCCGAGAAACAAAATCATTTTCTCTGACGGCGTTAACCCCCATTTCCTGCGAAAATTTCCCGCTTCCGAGACAGGAACTTCACCAATCCCGTTCGGAATGATCTGGATTTTGTCTGAAGGAATCTGCATGCGCCGCATCGCTTTACGCTCCGCCCGGGAAACAGCGATGTAGCCGGCGGCGTTATTCAATTGCCATTTTCCAATCATCAAATCGTAGATCTGTTTGATGAATTGAAATCTTTCGATTCTGGGAATGGTTCCATGACCGCTTAACACGAACGGCTTATTCTGTTTCACAGCAGTTCGAGCCAGCAGATCGTTGAGAAGATTACGGAAAGTGTGCAGATGAAGGATATCCGATTCGGCAAGCAACCGTTCCGCATGTTTCAACCCCCCCATGGGAGTATAAAACTGTAGGTAATAAGCGACTTTGTTGCTGAGATTCGGAACACGAACCACTTCAAACGGGGGCTGATAACCATTCGGACTGTACCGCCGGGATGCATCCCATACATCCGTGGTCAGCACCGTCACGTGATGTCCTAAATCATGCAGTGCACACGACAATTCATAGGCAGAGCGCGCCGCCCCGCCGTAGGACAAAGCGGGATAGAGAAAGGGAATTCCAATCAATATCCGCATATTTAAAAGTGACCAGTGGCCAGTGGCCAGTGACTAGTGTTCATCTGTGGTTTCTGTAGTACCTTTTTTTACCGTTAATAGCGCCAGTTCGTGTGCAAGATTTTTCACTTGCTCGGATAATTCGGACAACTTTACCGAAAAATGCAAATTTACAAACAATAAGAACATGAGCCCAAATATAAATAATGTAGTTGTTGGAAGAACCGCGCCAATCCAATGTGTAATCAGAACAAGCAAGTCATACCAGAAAACCAGAAGGACGATCAGGCCGGCCGTAAAACTCCAGAGAATAGAATACTCGACTCGAAGACGTTTGCGCCGCGCCAGATCGGTCACAAAAATCAAAAAAAGCAAAGCAAGAAGCGTGGCAAAAATGCGTTGGTTTGGCGGCATGTTCAAGCCTTTCGCAGCATCATTACAAAAATGGAGAGGATCATCTTGAACGCATAATACCAGACTTGCAATCCCTCATGCATGCCGGTCTTCCCTTTGGCAGGACGCATCACTACGGGAATCTCCATGACCTTCAATTGGAAGCGATGCATCAGGATGAGCACATCCAGGTCCGGATAATCCATCGGATAGTAATCCTGGATCGCAATGCCCAACGCCTTGCGATTCAGAGCTTGAAAACCGGAAGTTGGATCCGTAATGCTCATACCGGTGAGACTCTTTCCGATCTGCGAAAGCAGATAGCATCCGGCCCTCCGGATCCACGGCATAGTGTATTGATTCTGCTTAAGAAAACGGGAACCGAGTACCAGGTCCGCCTCAGGGATACGATCAATCAGAAACTGAATCGATGTGGGGTCGTGCTGCCCGTCCGCATCCAGTTGGACAATCGCATCATATTCATTTCGATGCGCGTATTTATACGCAGTCTGCAATGCTCCGCCATATCCCATCCAGAACGGAAGTTGAATGAGCGATACGGCCGGACGTTTTTGCACGATTGCGGCAGTTGCATCTCCGGATGCGTCATTGACAACGAGCACCGGATGCTGCGGATACAGGGCGCAAATTGTGTCAAGAACTGAACCAATGTTCTCTTCCTCATTTCGCGCAGGAAGTACGATAAGAATTTTCATAAAGGCAGATCAAGGTGTAAATGTTAATTCACGCAACCCGAGCCGGTGTGGAAGAAAGCACTGATAAAAACGGCGGCGCGTCCAGTGAAACTTTTTGCTGAGCTTCCGTCGTTTCCGCAGAAATCGCGGAAGGCCTTTCCACGCCGAAACTTGAGCTCTCCACCAGAGTTCCACCAATTGCCCGCGCGAGCGGCGTCGTGCAAATTCTCCGGAAACTCCCTTTTGTGACAGCATAGCAAGTAGATGAAAAAACCACCGCGCAACGCTGAAAAGCGGATTCAGGAGGAGCAGCTCAGCCGGAAAATATTTCAAGGCGACCCAGAACCGGTTTCTTTCCACAAAATAGAATTTCATCGGATCATATTGATCCGTGGAACCCGAATATCTGTGATACGCAACCGCTGAGGGGACAAACGGACAGTCCCAACCCGCGAGCCGCGCCCGTAAACCTATTTCCGTATCGTCGCCATAAAGGTAAAAATCCTCATCGAAATAGCCGATCTCGCGCAGAGTTGCCGCGCGAAAGACACAGGCGCATCCGCTTGGAAAAAACGCGCTTTCAACTGAATCAAATTGCCCTTCATCCTTTTGCATCCGGCCGCGGCCGCGATTTACTCCATCCCAATACAGGAGATGCCCTGTGTTGTCGATGATATCCCGCAGAAAATAGGACATCGTTTTCCCGGCGCACATTCCGGTCTTTGGATTTTCAAAAGGGATTACTATGTTCGCAAGCCACGCCTTCTCCAAAACGGCATCGTTATTTACGAATGCGATCAGCTCCCCTTTCGCGCGCAAAATTGCTTGATTGTTGGCGGGACCAAATCCACGATTCGTATCGTTACGAATAATTTCAATGCCCGGAAAACGCTTTAAAATTTCCGCCGAAGCGTCCGTAGAACCATTATCCACTACAAATATTTCAAACCGTTCATAAGTCTGAGCCAGCAAGGATTGCAAACACTCTTCCAGGTATGCAGCACCGTTCCAGTTGACAACAATAAAGCTCACCAGTGGAGGCATAGGATTTGAAGCCATTCTACCATGGTGATAGACTGATGCGCTTTATAAAGTAATGAGTAATGAGTCATGAGCAATGAGTGATGAGTCTTGCGCACGGACTCATTGCTCATAACTCATTACTTTGGCACTTTTTATGCAGAATGAATTTCCAAACGCAAACAACGTTTGTTACTTGAATACCGGATCGGAAGGGCTCCTTCCCCTGCGCTCCTTGCGAGCGTTGCAAGAGGCGGCCCAGATGAAACAGAAACCCCAGGTGCTCGGCGATTCTCAGTATTATGAGATGCCCGAACGTTGCCGCTCCCTGGTTGCACAGATGATTCACTGCGCCGCGGAAGACATTGCCCTCATCCCGAGCACAAGCTATGGAATGAGCATGATGGCGCACTCCTTACCGCTGAAGTCCGGAGACGAAGTCGTGATTGTGGAGCAGGACTTCCCTTCGAATAATTTTGCATGGGAACCATTGCGCGATCGCGGGATCAAAATCCGCACGGTTCCTTTTCAAGCCGATGCGGATCAGACAGGACGCGTCCTGGAATCGCTGACACCACCTGCGCGAGTTCTTTCTCTCAGCGTCGTCCATTTCTTCACCGGATTCAGGTATGACTTAAAACTCATCTCCGAAGTCTGCAGACAGAAAGATATTTTTTTGATCGTAGACGCAATTCAGGCAGCCGGAACAATTGAAATCAACGTGAAGGAAACACCGGTGGATGCTCTTTGCGCGGCCGCCCACAAGTGGCAACTCTCTCCCTCCGGTACAGGCTTTCTTTATGTGAGTCACGAACTGAGGAATCGCCTAACTTATCCTGTGAGTGGATGGATGCACAACAAGAATGCTGGAAGCCTCAGTGAAATGGAACTTTTTATCTATGAACCTTCCGCTTCTACACGCCGCTATGAACTCGGAACCGCTCCCATCATTTTGTTCGCCGCCTATGAACAGAGCCTGCACGTATTGCTGGAATCGCATATTCCCTACATTGAGGAACACAACATCAGGCTGGCTGGCAAAATGAAAGCTTTTTTTCGCGAGCTGGGATGGAAACAGCTTTCGACACCGATTCCATCACCGTTTTGTTCTGTGTATCCGCCGGAACAGTTCAATGCCGCCGACTTAGTTCGATCTCTTGCAGAGCACGAAGTGTTTGCTGCGGTTCGCGCAAACCATCTGAGGATGACACCCCATCTTTACAATACGGATCAGCACATCGACCGCTTTTGCGAAGTCATGAAATCTGTTATAATGCGCACATAGTTGACTCAGTCAACTAATCAAACAGTTGAAAACGGGTGAAAAAGTCATAATTTTCTTGTTGAATCAACCATAGATCCAGGCAGACTGGGTTTCCTGCCTTCTCACAAATTCAAGAGGTTAGTTACATGTTACGCTGGTCCTTATTGATCGGTGTCTTCTTGCTTGCCTGTCCAGTGCTCTCGCAAGCGGAAGGAGATTCCGAGATTGTTTCTGCGCTTCCCGCATTTGATTTGGAGTTGCTCAGGCCTGCCGCCTCCAAACCAATAACCTCACCGGCCGATTTTTTGCCGGAACGCTACGTTTCTATGATTTCCTCTTTGGCGAACAAGCATGGCGTAAGCTGGCAGCTTGTTGGTGCTTTGATAAAAGCAGAATCGAATTTCAAATCGAAGGTCACATCGAATAAAGGCGCGCGTGGTTTGATGCAACTGACTCCAAGAACAGCATCCCGTTATCGAGTTACACCTGCGGAATTGTATGATCCTTATAAGAATATTGAAGCGGGCGTAAAACATCTGAAGATGTTGATCGAACGATATTCAGGAAATCTGGAACTTGCCATCGCCGCATACAACACCGGTGAATTCGCCGTAGATCGATACCGTGGCATCCCTCCGTTTCGCACCACTCGCCAGTTCGTGAAAAAAGTTCTGCGGCAATACCTCGCCTGGCTCTAAAGAGCTCAGTTCAAAGTGTTAAAGGTGTTGAATGGGTTAAAAGTGTCTTTACTAAGCACCTTGAACACTTTGAACATTTTCCAACACTTTAAACTCGTTATAATTTTTCATTGCTTGACAAGTGAACGAGCTTTCATTTATGTTGTGTGGTGTAGGTCAGATAGATGATGCGTCCAACAATCAACCGCTATTACTGGTGGTACCACTAAGGCGGGTTGTTGGGCTTCCTCTGACCACAGCAATTTAAAAGGAATCAAAACAACCCACCGATTCGAAAGGGTCGGTGGGTTTTTCATTTTTAGTAGTGAGTAATGAGTGATGAGTAATGAGTTTGCAGCGGATTTAGAAACACCGGTTTCGGCGTTCTTGAAACTCGGGCCATTACAGCCTGTATTTCTCCTGGAGAGTGTCGAAAAGAATGAAACGCTGGGGAGGTACTCCTTTATTGGGATTCTTCCCAAAGAATATTTCGTGCTGGAGGAACCTTCGGAGGCAAGCTCATATTTCCAACTTCTGGAACAACAGATACTGTCATTACCAACCAAAGAAAACGGCCGATTAACTTCCGGTTTAATTGGATTTCTTTCTTATCCCATCAGTTCGCTGCTTCATCCGAAGTTAAAAGTGAAACGTTCAAATGATCCGCTGGCCGGATTCGTTTTGCCTTCCGCAATTCTGTCATTTGATCATCTGAAAAACAGAATTCACCTGAACTCCATTTTGAACGAGCAGGAGCAAACGAAGCTATCGCAAGAAATTCGAACTTGCTTGCGCGGGCTTCTTCCTCTCCCCCGGGCCGGGAAATCTTCGGAACCTAAATCGAATCTTTCTCACTCCGAATTTTGCGCGATGGTGGAACGCGCGAAAGAATACATAGCAGCAGGCGATATTTATCAGGTCGTTCTTTCTACACAATTCGAAGGAGAAAGTGAAGCAGATCCGTTTCAAATGTACCGCGCGTTGCGAATGATCAATCCTTCGCCTTACATGTTCTATTTGAATTTTCAGGATCGTTTCCAGTTTTTTGGCTCGAGTCCGGAAACCATGGTTCGCACGGAAGGATCGAAAATCTTATTGCGTCCGATTGCAGGAACGCGACCGCGTGGAAAGGATGACGCTCAGGATAAACAATTCGAAACGGAGCTGATGCATGATGAAAAAGAAAAAGCAGAGCACCTGATGCTTCTGGATCTTGCGCGCAACGATCTCGGGCGTTTGGCGACTCCGGGATCGGTCCAGGTAACCGAATTCATGAAAGTCGAACGATATTCTCACGTAATGCATCTTGTTTCCACAGTGGAATCAAAAGTTGTGAAAGCTCCTTCCTTGCAGAATCTTCTCGCATCCGTGTTTCCGGCGGGAACCGTATCCGGCGCACCAAAAGTGCGGGCTATGCAGATCATTGAAGAATTGGAACCGCACAGCCGCGGATTGTACGCGGGATCGGTGGGTTATTTCGGCAGCAGCGGTGTGCTGGATCATTGCATCGCCATCCGCTCACTGCAGTATCAACAGGGCCGTTATCGTTTTACTGCTGGGGCCGGCATCGTTTCTGATTCCCGGCCGGAGAGAGAGCACGAGGAAATCAGTAACAAAGCGATGGCTCTACGGACGATGCTGAAAATGGCGGAGGATCCGCTATGAAACGGGTGCTGTTAATCGATAACTACGATTCGTTTACGTACAACCTTTATCAGGGATTCTTGATGCTGGGAGCGGAAGTGGCTGTGCATTACAACGATCAGATAACGATTCAGGAAGCGGAAGATTTCAGTCCCACGCATGTTGTGATCTCGCCTGGGCCCGGCACACCGTTGGATGCTGGTTGTTCGAATGAAATGATTCTGCATTTCCACAATAAGGTTCCACTGCTGGGAGTGTGTCTCGGCCACCAGTGCATCGGTCACGTTTTTGGAGGCAAAGTGCAGCGCGCTCCGGTTTTGATGCATGGAAAAACATCGATGATCATTCATGATGGCGTTGGCGTGTTTTCAGGATTGACGAATCCCTTTGCAGCCGCTCGCTATCATTCGCTCATCGTTGCAGAAGAGGAGCTTCCCAAAACGTTGCACATCTCGGCTCACACACCGGCCGGGGAAATTATGGGACTTCGCGTGCGGGGAACGCAGACGGAAGGAGTGCAGTTTCATCCGGAATCTTATATGACCAAAGAAGGAATCCGGTTGATGAAAAACTTTTTGGATGTGTAGATATGATGTAGAGATTTCCCCTCCCTTATAAAGGGAGGGGATAGGGGAGGGTTGTCTTGATCCCCAACCCCCACCTACCTCCCCCTTCATAAGGCGGAGGAACCGATTTGGAAGCTTATGAAATTTACTGAACTGCTGGAAAAAGTGAATGAGGGGATGAGTCTGACTCGTGAAGAAAGTAAACAGGCGGTCTTCGCAATGATGGATGGCGAATCACAAACGGGGGCACTTCTTACAAGGCTACACAAGAAAGGGGAAACGGCTGAGGAAGTTATCGGCTTTGCCGAAGCGATGCGTGAAAAGTCGGTGCGCGTGCCCTTGAATGGGATCAAAGTTCTGGACACATGCGGGACCGGTGGAGATAAGAAAAACACATTCAACATTTCCACCATTTCCGCATTTGTGCTTGCCGGATGTGGAATTCCCATCGTAAAACATGGAAACCGGGCCGCTTCTTCCGCCTGTGGAAGCGCCGATCTTCTGGAAGCTCTGGGCATTTCTTACCGTATGAAACCGGAGCAGGTGCCGGCAGCGCTGGATGCAACCGGATTCGCGTTCCTTTTTGCGCCTGACTATCATCCAGCCACAAAGTCGGTGGTCACAGTCCGGAAGCAACTCGGCATTCCAACAATTTTCAATTTGCTGGGTCCGCTGACCAATCCCGCTTTTCCAGAGGCTCAAGTCATCGGAGTCTATGACAGAAACGCGCTCCCTGTGGTAGAAGAAGCGATCCGCAAAATGGATCCTGACAAGCGCGCGTACTTGATCCACTCTTCAGAAGGTTATGATGAGGCCACGCCGAACTGCAATTTCCATTTGCACAGCACCTTTTCTGAGCCTTCGATCGAAAACGCAACAAATTTTGGTTTTAGTGAATGCTGTAGCGAAGATCTTTGCGGCGGTTCCCCGAAAGAGAATGCATCGATTGCCCTGTCCATCTTGAACGGAGAATCCGGAGCAAAGAGAGAAACAGTTCTGCTCAATGCGATGTTCGGTTATCTTGCTTTTTACGCGGACACTTCGGTGGAAATCGCAAAGAGCGCCGTTGCTGAGGCCATTGATTCTGGCACAGCGCTTCGTGTGGTGCAGAGATCTCAAGAGCTTTTTGCGTTATGAGCGATATCTCGGAACTTCTGCAAAGAAAGCGAATGGATGTGGCCAAACGCAAGTCAACACACACGCCGAATCCTCCATCCGGCAATCGTCTTGTGCATTGGGACAAGAGCACTTTTCGAATTCTCGCAGAAATCAAAAGATCTTCTCTTTCCGCTGGCGGAATTCGCAGAAATCTCGATCTGGAACAACTGGCTCGTTCCTATGAGTCGGCCGGGGCATCCGCAATTTCCGTTTTGACCGAAGAGCATTACTTCGAAGGGTCTTTGAAGGATCTTAGCGCCGTGCGGAGATGCGTATCCATTCCGGTTTTGCAAAAGGATTTTGTGCTGGACGAATTTCAGATCCTGGAAGCGAAAGAGGCGGGCGCCGATTTTGTCTTGTTGATTGCACGATTTCTGACTCCGGAAGAGATTTGTCGTTTCCTGCAATTGTGCGAGCGCATACAAATCAACGCTCTTGTTGAAGTGACAGATGAAAGTGATCTTCGCAAGGTGGAGGGTCCGGTTCGGTATTGGGGTGTGAATGCGCGCGATCTGGAGACACTGGCTGTGGACACATCTCGTTTCGAGAAAATGAGGGATCGTTTACCCGATGCTTATTTGATTGCCGAAAGTGGAATCAATAGCATCGTGACCCTGCGGAAAGTGATGTCGCTTGGATACCATGGCGCATTGATTGGCGAGCACTTCTTGCGCGCGGAAAATCCGGCGCAGGAACTCGCACATTTTATCAGGAGCCGCCTGGAAGGAGGCGGTACAAAAGTAAAAATCTGTGGAATCACAAATGAGCGCGATGCAGCGCTTGCAGTTCAGGAAGGCGCGTCCGCTCTGGGTTTCATTTTTGCGGAAAGTCCGCGCAAGATTACCACCGGTCAACTCAAAACTTTTCGCGAGAACATTCCGATTCCGTGTGTCGGTGTTTTTCGCGGCAACACACCGGATCAAATTCAAGCAATCGTAGAGGAATGCCGGCTCGACATCGCACAAATCTACGATTCGTATCCGGCTCCCATTCCCACCTGGAGAGCGCGAACGGCAACTTCACTCGATCAAATCGCGGAACTCAACGGAAATAATCTGTTGGTGGATATCAAGTTGTCTGATACCGATTTGCCAGCTGCGTGGAGACTTCTTGCCGGGCGTGCGGTATTTGCACTGGCCGGTGGACTCCATCCTGGAAACGTATCGCAAGCAATCTCGCTGTGCGGTCCGGAATGGGTTGATGTTGCGCGTGGTGTTGAGAAAGAGCCGGGAATGAAAGATGCTAAAACGCTTCGAGAATTCATGAAGGCGGTAAAAGGATCATGAACTTGCCTGATAGCAGAGGTTATTTTGGAAAGTATGGCGGACGTTTCGTTCCTGAAACGCTCATGGAAGCTCTTCTGCAACTGGAAAAGGACTATGATCGGGTCACAACCTCTTTAGACTTTCAAAAACAGTTATCGAGCGAACTAAAAGAATTTGCAGGGCGTCCCACGCCGCTTTACTTCGCAAAACGGCTTACTGAAAAATACCAGATCGGTCGCATCTACTTGAAACGGGAAGATCTATGCCACACCGGAGCGCACAAGATCAACAATTGCATGGGACAGGCTCTTTTTGCCTCGCAACTTGGCAAAAAGAGAATCGTTGCGGAAACGGGAGCCGGGCAACATGGTGTTGCAACGGCGGCTGTTTGCGCGCGTTTGGGATTGGATTGCGTTGTTTACATGGGAACGAAGGATGTGGAACGGCAACAGTTGAATGTCCGTCGAATGAAATATTTCGGCGCAGAAGTTCGTCCTGTGAATCAAGGCTCTCAAACATTAAAAGACGCAATCAATGAAGCGTTGCGGGATTGGATTTCAAATGTCGACAGCACACACTACCTGATTGGATCCGTGGTAGGTCCTCATCCCTATCCCATGATGGTCCGCAATTTCCAGAAGATCATTGGAGAAGAAACGCTTACACAGCTGGAGCAGCAGAATGAAAAAGCTTCTGTTGCGATTGCGTGTGTGGGTGGCGGTTCGAATGCGATCGGTCTGTTCTATGCGTTTCTACAGACAGATGTTAAATTGATCGGAGTTGAAGCAGGCGGAAAAAGCGATGCATCCGGACACAATTCGGCAACCCTGAAATATGGCCGGCCCGGAATTCTGCATGGCGCCTATACCTATATGTTACAGCGCGAGCAGGGTCAGATTGAAGACACCGAATCAGTTGCTCCGGGATTGGACTATGCAGCGGTGGGACCGGAACATAGCTACCTGAAGGATACCGGACGCGTGGAGTACGTTACCGTACCGGACCGGGAAGCTTTGAAAGCATTTCGCACGCTGGCCGAATCCGAAGGAATCCTTCCTGCATTGGAATCGTGTCATGCGGTCGCTTACCTGGAACAACTGAAAAAACAAAATGACGCGATCGTGGTGAATCTTTCCGGGCGCGGCGATAAGGACCTCAGCATCGTTGCGGAGGAATTGCGATGAAATTTTTCCCTTATCTATTGGCGGATTATCCGGACCGGTCCCAGTTCGCTGAGATTCTGAATTTGACCGTAGCCCATGCGGACACCATTGAAATCGGAATACCGTTCACCGATCCGGTTGCGGATGGCCCTGTGATTGCAAACGCTGCCTCAAAAGTCCTGGCGGCAGGGTTCTCCCTGGATTCATTGTTCCAGTTATTGCAACATCAAAAATCCAGCGTTCCCCTTGCGCTCATGTCTTACGCCAATCCTATCCTGGCTTACGGGCGCGCGGAATTCCTGCAAGCAGGCGCGGAATGCGGCGCGAAATATTTGATTGTGCCGGATGTTCCCTTTGAAGAATCAGAAGACTGGCGTGGAATCACGAAAGAACATGGCTTGTCCTGGATCTCTTTCGTCTCTCTCGCAACCGGCGAGGAGCGATTGAAGCGCATCACGCGAGTGGCTGAAGGATTTCTCTATTTGTTGTCTCTAAAGGGCATCACAGGAGCATCCATTCACAGTCCGGAACAAATTCAAGACAAAGCGATTCAGATCAAAAGACACACGACTGTGCCTGTTGCATTAGGGTTTGGAATCAAGAATGTGAGGGATACCTATCCCTACCTGGAAGTAATGGACGCAATGATTGTGGGTTCCAAAATTCTAGAAATTATTGATTCTAATGATTTAGAAGAGCTTCGTACGTTCTACGAAAGCTTCAGGAGTGCATCATGATTCGAGGTGTGCGAGGCGCAATTCAGGTCACACAAAACGAAAACGGATCCATCATTGCTGCTGCGGAAGAGTTGATGCATGCGTTGATCGAGTCCAATCAAATCCGGAAAGAAAATGTGAGCGCTGTCTTCTTTACGGTGACGCCCGAACTGAATGCTGCGTTTCCTGCAGCAGTTCGATCAAGCCTCGGATGGAGTCTGGTTCCCTTTCTGTGCGGGCTTGAGATTCCGGTATCCGGAGCGTTGGAGAGAGTCTTACGAGTTCTTATCTTGTTTGAAACAGATCGCGATC
>JBKKAT010000673.1:0-4192 GCA_046714535.1 Acidobacteriota bacterium
ATGCCAAAAAAGAAACGCAAAAGCAAGGTCGCTGAGAAAAAATCAAAATTGATCCTGACGATTGTAATCGGCGGGGTGATCATTGTCAGCATCCTTCTGTTTTTGCTCAATTACGTTTACGGTCCACCGGCACACAAATGAAGATTCCCATTCAACCTCCGATTAAGCCGATGCTTGCCGTTCTTTCGCGGCAGTTGCCTGAAGAAATGGGATGGATATTTGAGCCCAAATGGGATGGATTTCGCGCGCTCGTTTTCCGGGATGGCGACGAGGTATTGATTCAAAGCCGCGATCTAAAACCACTGGATCGTTATTTTCCGGAGCTTCACGAACAATTGGTGAAGATTTTACCTAAAAGAATCGTATTGGATGGCGAAATTGTGATTGCAGGTCCGAACGGTCTTGACTTCGACGCTCTCCTGTTGCGCATTCATCCAGCCGCATCCCGCATCGCTAAACTTGCAAAAGAAATACCGGCATCATTCGTGATGTTCGATCTTCTGGCGCATGAGGATACGAACTGGATGGAGGCTCCGTTTGAGAAACGCAGAAAAAAGCTGGAACAAATTGCAGCGAAAATCAGGCCGCCTGTTTACATAACTCCGGCGACCACGGATATCGCGACTGCAAAAGACTGGTTCGTGCGTTTTGAAGGAGCGGGTCTGGATGGTGTGATCGCAAAAGAGCGGAATCAAAGTTACGTTCCCGGTCAACGCATCATGCTGAAAATAAAACATCAGCGTACGATCGATTGTGTGGTCGCCGGTTTTCGATGGTACAAAGAACAAAAAGGAAAAGCGATTGGATCCTTGTTACTGGGATTGTATCAAGGGAAAACCCTCCATTACGTGGGACATGCTTCGAATTTTAAAAAAGAGGAGCGGCAGAAGCTTGTAAAATTCCTGACACCATATCGGGACAAAACCGATACGGAAGGATTAGGAGCGGGCCGTACTCCGGGTGGAATCAGCAGGTGGACACAGGCTGCCGACGTGACCTGGGAGCGGTTGCGACCGGAACTGATATGCGAAGTGGCCTTTGATCATTTGCAAGGCAAACGTTTTCGTCACGCTGCCTCATTCCTGCGGTGGCGTCCGGATAAACCTGCGCGGGAATGCACGTTCGATCAAATCGATACAGCCGTTCCTTTTGAACTGAAACAGATTTTTGATCTTGATTTAACAAAAGCAAACGAAGGGAACAAAGAACAACAAAAATAGTATCTTTGTTTGCTTCGTTATCTTCTGTTCTAAAACGTGCACTATAATGGGAACTACCTCCAATGGTTGAACCGCAAAAAGAATCTTTGATCGGTTCCAGGATCCGGGAATACGAAATTCTCGAACTCTTAGGAAAAGGCGGAATGGGCTCCGTCTATCGAGCGCGTCACGCTTATCTGGACGAAGAACGTGCGATCAAAGTGATTCACGCGCGTCTCACGAGTGGCAACAGTTTTATCGATCGTTTCATCCGCGAAGCAAGGATTCTAACCAAGCTGCGTCACACGAATCTCGTGCAACTTTACGAATTTGGAACTCTTGAAGCCGATTCCTTTTTCATGGTGATGGAGTTAATTCGGGGAGAAAGCATATGGCACAGGATTCGAAGAACCGGACGAATACCGGTTTCGAATGCGGTCAAGATTATGCGGCAAGCGGCATCGGGACTTCAGTGCGCTCACCAAAATGGAATCATCCACCGGGATATTTCTCCCGATAATCTCATCCTCTTGAATGACCGGGATCCGGAAGTTTTAAAAGTGATTGACTTTGGAATAGCAAAACCTCTGCTGGAAACTTCGCTGCAATTGACAGCAGTCAATCTGTTCATCGGCAAACCGGAATATTGCAGTCCGGAACAATGCACGCTTTCCGGAGAAAGGCAGAACCTGGACGGACGTTCGGACATTTATTCGCTGGCTGTGACCTTTTATCAGATGTTAACCGGTAACTTGCCTTTTTACTCAAAGAGTCCGCAGGGATATTTCATGAAGCATGCGCATGAAATGCCCAGCCCACCCTCCTTTTATTTTCCCGCAGGAACTTTTCCGGAATCTTTGGATCGCCTCATCTTAAAAGCATTGTCGAAACGGCGCGAGGAGCGCCATCAGACGATTGACGAATTCCTGACGGAACTGGAGCTATCTACGACTCAGCCGGTGCCGGTTGTAACACTTCTTTCCGAACCGGAAACCGGCGAAGTCTTTGCGGGACGCTATTTGATTGAAGGCAAGCTTGGTCATGGCGAAATGGGAATGGTCTTCAAAGCGATTGATAAGATTTTGGAAATCCCGGTTGCTTTGAAAACTGTTTCACTGGACATCGCTGAAGATGAAAAAACTCTTGCAAGGTTCAAAAGGGAAGTAATCCTTGCGCGCAAAGTAAGTCATCCGAATGTCTGCCGGGTTTACGATATCGGCGAACAGAAGGGTGTCCACTACGTATCTATGGAATTGGTTGAGGGGAGGACGCTCGCAGATTACATGCGGACGCAAGGACGTCTTCCGGCGGAAACATCGATTCCGATTTTGGAGCAGGTGCTGCATGCGATCCGCGAAACGCATCGCGCCGGCATCATTCACCGCGATCTAAAACCGCAAAACATCATGATTGATGAGCGCTCGCGTCTAAAAATAATGGATTTCGGCATCTCCTTATCGGCGGATTATTCAAAAACTACCCGGACCGGATCGCTTCTTGGATCGCCCCATTACATGGCTCCGGAAGTGTTTGAAGAAAAAGCGGTCGACGTACGGGCCGATTTGTATTCCATAGGCGTTCTCATGTACCACTTGTTAACCGGACGTCTTCCCTTTGACGGTCCTACTCCTGTTGCGGTGATCTATGCTCATTTGAAAGCCGATCCTCCCAGGCCTTCTGAAATCGTTCCGGCTTTTTCCGCTGATCTCGAACGGATCATCATGAAGGCTCTGCAAAAAGAACCCGAAAACCGTTACCAGACCGCCGACGAAATATTGAATGATCTTGCTTCAGTTGGTCAGCCGACGTCAGATCCACAGTTGCAAGCAAGTGAGCAATTGACTCACAAGCTCATTGCGGAACATCGTTTTGGGCAAGCAGTCAAAGTCCTTCAATCTCTGCTAAAGGATCAACCGGACAATCCACGCTGGAAGAAACTGTTAAAGAGCGCTCTTTCCGAAAAAACAAAACGGGACATTCGCCGCACCAGACTTTTTATTCGCAAGGGAAACTTTGCGCAGGCGCAGTTCGTTCTGGAACGAATCGGGAATATTCAGTTGGAAGGCACCGGTGTTCTGAATCAGCTCAAGAAACTCCAGGACCTGTTGATTTCAGGAAAACAACAGGCGGTCGAAAGCTACTTGCACGAAGCCGAAGAACGCTTAGAACGAAAGGATTACCTCGCAGCAATGGCGAGTCTGGAATCCGCCTGGCACCTACAGCCGAATGATCCGGACATCATTGGGATGCAGCAACGAATTCAGCTTGCCAGGGAAAATGAATTCACCGAACGATACAACCAGAAAATGGATGAGGCGCGTTCGATGCTTGCGGAGGGAAACGAGGAACAGGCTTTTGGAATTGCGCAAGAAATTCTGGAGGAAAATTCTTCCCATCGCCCCGCCAAAGAATTATGCGATCAGATCCTGGAAAGCCGCTGGGAGAAAGTTCAGGATCAGATCAAGCAAGGTCTGGAACTGGCTGTTCAACCACTTTCCTTTTGTGATTTCGAGGTTGCCTCGGATCTGCTCACAAAACTGCACGCCAATCTGGAAATCGATACCTGCCGGAAGGAGATCGACCGGTTACGCAAAGCAGTCATATCCCTGGAGGCTGCGTTTCAAACGGAGCAGTATGACCAGGTCCCGAGGATCCTGAGTAAGTTGCTGACAAAAGATCCGTTCGGCTGGTTGGAACCGCATCATTCGGTTTTCGGTGAAATCGAAACATCTGCCGCCGAGAAATTATATGAGCGGGACAAATTTCTTACGGACGCATTTACCGAGACGAAAAACTTGATGAGTTCGGGCCAGTATGTTGAGGCGCTGGAGAGAATCGACAATCTTCGGAGTCAATTCTCTTTGCCCGAAGCGGATGAGTTTCGGTCAGAAATTTTGAACACGTATCGCGAAGCCAGATTGCAGGATGCGCAACAATTCGCGGCCGGACTGGAATGGGAAAATGCAATCGCATGCTGGAACGAGATCGTACAC
>JBKKAT010000674.1:0-5485 GCA_046714535.1 Acidobacteriota bacterium
GCTGCGATTGACCAGTACCACCAACGGTAAATTTTCATATCCATTGTTGTTGGAGCAGCGATAGGTCGTATTCGCTTCGGGTATCCGACCTTTTGTCGAAACCACAACGGCCCCCTTTTCCAGAAAAACATCAGAAACATCGATCGCCTGATCCAGCAGTCCACCTGTGTTAAAACGCAAGTCGATAATGATTTCTTTCATGCCCTGATCTTTGAGTTTTTTCAAAGAATCTTCGAGTTCCTCGGTTGTTGTTTCCGTAAAATTCTTGATCCGAACATAACCGGTTCCGGGCCGGATCATGAAGGCATAGCTTACGGAATTCACAGGAATTTCATCTCGCACAAGAGTCATCTGAATCGGTTTCTCCCAACCTTCCCGTTCGATTGTGATCGTAACTTTTGTGCCTTTCGGACCGCGCAATTTTCTCAACAATAAATTTGTCGGATGCCCTTTGGTTGGTTCTCCTTCTATTTCGGAAATGATATCGCCCGCGCGTAAACCGGCTTTGTAAGCAGGTGTTCCTTCAATCGGCGAAATCACCGTGAGAATCCCGTTGATGCTCTGTATGCTGATTCCCAGTCCATAAAAAGAACCGTGCTGCTCTTCTTGAAGGGAGGCATAGGCATCTTCATCGAGAAAGTTGGAATGGGGATCCAGTGAATTGAGTAGACCATTAATCGCGCCCCCGACCACTTTCTGAGTGGGGATTTTGTCAACGTAGCTATCCTCAACGACGGCCAGTAAAGCCGTGAAATGCTTCATGTGTTCCGTGACAAGTTTTTCATTGGAAAGGACTTTGCCTCCCACCACTCCGCCGAGAGTTGAGCTGACCAACACGACAACAACGCCGACAATAAAAAGATGATTGCGCATGGACGAGAAACCTCCAGTTGAAACCTACTGATTAATAATAGTCAAACGTATGGAGTTTGTAAACGAAAACGCGTCTTAAGAGCGCAGGCATCTACGTCTGCGCACGTCCTTGGGTCTTCGCGAAGACGCAAAGACTCGCAACGCGAAAAAATCTTGCCGCTTGAACCAAACAACCCTTGAACCTATAATAGTCCCTTTTCCAGAGTACAAATGATCGAAGCAATTCAGTTAACGAAGTTTTTTGACAATACGCCTGCGTTGCAAGACGTCAGCTTTCAGGTAGAAAAAGGCGAAATCCTTGGCTTTCTGGGTCCCAACGGCGCCGGAAAGACAACCACAATGCGAATATTGACCGGTTTTATTCCACCAACGTCGGGGACAGCCAAAGTTGCTGGTTTTGACGTTTTGGGACAGTCGATGGAAGTCAGAAAACGGATCGGTTATATGCCCGAGAATCCTCCGCTCTACAACGAAATGACCGTATCCTCTTTCCTCAAGTTCATTGCTCGATTGAAACGGGTGCCAAAAACAAAAGAGAAACAGCGGTTCGACTCCGTGGTTCAGAAATGCAGTCTGGAATCTGTCACTGGACGTTTGATCGGTCATCTTTCGCGTGGTTTCAGACAGCGCGTTGGGCTGGCCCAGGCACTCATTCAGGATCCGGAAGTGTTGATTCTTGATGAACCAACGATCGGATTAGATCCCTCTCAAATCATTGAAATTCGTCAACTGATTCGCGGTTTGGCCGGCGAACATACGGTAATTCTTAGCAGTCACATTCTGCCGGAAGTCGAACAAACCTGCGGAAAAGTAGTCATCATCAACAAGGGAAAAATTATCGCGATAGACACTCCGGAAAAATTGTCCGTCTCTTTGAGGGGTGCGAATGTTTATCATTTGATCGTTCGAAAACCTTCGGAAGAGTTAAAGAGCAAAATAGAATCGATCCCCGGCGTCAACAATGTCCGGGAAGAAACGAGCGGAACCTATGTTATAGAAAGTGAAAAAGAGAAGGACATCCGTGAAGAAGTTGCAGAGCTCGTTGTGCACGAACGGGCTGGCTTGTTAGAACTCAAATCGATAGCGTTTACACTCGAAGATGTGTTTGTCCAACTAACCACGGCAGAACAAATATCTGCAGCACCAAAACCCGTTTCTTAATATGCGCACAGTACTTGCCATCACAAAGAAAGAACTGGAATCTTATTTTGCCTCCCCCATCGCATATGTTGTGGGTACACTTTTTCTCGTTCTTGCCGGTGTTTTCTTTTACATTTACCTGATTTTTTATCTGCAACAAGCGCAAGCAGCCGGCGCTTACGGCGGCGGCGAAGGAATGGATGTTGCGCAGACAATCATGCGTCCACTTTTCTCGAACCTCGGTTTTTTCGGCTTGATCATCTTTCCGTTAATCACGATGAAGCTGCTGGCGGAAGAAAAGAAGCTTGGTACGTATGAACTGTTGATGACAAGTCCCGTAAGTATTTTGCAGCTGGTCCTTGGAAAATTTCTGGGTGCTGCTTCCCTTGTGTTTCTCATGCTTTTGATGACGGCAGTCTACCCGCTTGTGCTTGCCATTTTCGGCAATCCGGATATGGGACCAATATTGACCGGCTACCTGGGCTTGTTTTTACTGGCATGTTCTTTTCTGGCCGTTGGCCTGCTTTGTTCCTCTCTGACAGAAAACCAGATTGTCGCAGCAGTCCTGGGTTTTGTATTTCTTGTAATCTTCTGGATCTTGAATTTCGTGACACGCAGCGAAGCATGGTACGGAAAGCTTGCACAATACGCATCGATTTATCAGCGATTTGATGATTTTACTCAGGGTGTGATTAGCGCAAACGATGTCTTCTATTACATCAGCTTTGCCTTTTTTGCGCTTTTTGTTACAGGAATCGTTCTTCAATCTCAGCGTTGGAAGTAATCGGGCCGATGGAAAAACTAAAAAAAATAAGTTTCTGGCTTGCGAGCATCTTCATTCTGGGAGCCCTTGCAACAAAGGTGATGCGACCGGAATGGAAACTGTATTCCAACATTGCAACGGTAATCGGAGTCCTTTTCTTTTTGCTGTCACTCTACAATGAACGCGCTTCCCTGAAGAACTTTTTCTCCGCCCGTTCCACGAAATACGGCTTCAATGCTGTGATCATGGTGATTCTTACTTTGGCCCTTGTCATTTTGGCCAACTGGGTGATCTCAAGACGTTCCTGGAAATACGATGCTACAAAAAACAAATCGTTCAGTCTTTCTTCGTTAACCGTCAACGCGGTTAAAAATCTGAAGCAGCCGGTTAAGATTACATCGTTTTACACGTACGGTGATGATGATGCCGGACGGAATAAAATGAAGACTCTACTCGATGATTACAAAAAGCACTCAGATAAGCTGGAAGTTAGGCTTGTTGATCCTTACAGAAACATGCCCCTGGTGCGCCAGTACGGCGTGGAAGGAAATGGAACAACGATCGTTGAATCGGGCAGTCAAAAAGTTACAGTGAACACAACAAACGAAGAGGACCTCACGAATGCAATTTTGAAGGTTAGCAGCGCAAAACAAGTCACGATTTATTTTCTGCAAGGCCACAAAGAGCCGTCCATCAGCGATATGGAAGGGGGCGGATTTTCGGCGGTCGTCGAAGAATTAAAAAAGAGCAATTATGAGATCAAGGAGCTCGGCGATCTGGCAGCGAAAAACAAGATTCCCGATGATTGTAGCGCTCTGATCATCGGTAGTCCTTCGGTTGCTCTTCTGGACCATGAAATCACAGCCATTCAGAATTATTTGGCCGGAGGGGGGCGAGCGCTCATCCTGGATGATCCACGGGCCGATGCATCGCTAGCTAAATTGCTGGCGACCTATAAAGTCCAAAGTAGCAACGATATCATTGTGGATAATGATTGCAATTTTCCGCTGGCTGGACCGGTCGTTCCCTGCATTGGCCCAAAACTGGGAACACCCCTGGCGCGTGAATTTGATAACCGGGCGGTTCTATTCTTTCCGGAATCAAAGAGTTTGAGCTATTCCGATAACCAGGATGCAAAAGCTACGTATACTGTAGTAGCTGAAAGCTCGAAGACCAGCTGGGGCGAGACGGACAAGGAACGAGCTGCTTTTGACGAAGGGAAGGACAAAAAAGGTCCGCTGACTGTCGGACTCACGATCACAAAGCCAGTCGAAGGAGCCGATCAAAAAAGTACGGGGACCCGGGTCGTCATTTTTAGCGATTTGAGTTTTGCCCAAAATCAGTTTGTAAACTGGTCTCCCTGGAACTACCGGCTCTTTTCCAATTCTGTCGCCTGGCTTACTGAGCAGGAAAACCTTATCCATCTTCCACCCAAGAGCGCACAAAGTGATGTGATGATGCTGAACAGCACGCAGATGAACTACATTCTGCTTCTGGTTGTCATCGGTATGCCTCTCGCCGTGCTTGCCACGGGACTCTATGTGTGGTCTCGACGCAAAAAACTGTAGCTCGTGTAAGAAGGGAGATTCGGAGATGTTGGAGATGAGGAAATTGACAATTAAATTATTTTTTCATCTCCTTATCTCCCATATCCCCATATCCCCCTTCTTACACTCCTTAAAAATATGAGTTTTAAAACAACCATCGTTATCGCCGTTCTGCTCCTCCTTTTAGGAGGCTATGCCTACTGGTTCGAATACAAGGGTGGTCAGAAAAAAGAAGAGCAAAAAGAAAAAGAGAAAACTCTTTTTGAAGTAAAAAAGGAAGATGTCACTCAAATTCAAATCGATGGGATTGACGCAAAACAGGTAATTCTCACACCTTCAGGAAAAGATGCATGGGTGTTGACGCAACCACTCCAGGCCAGAGCAGACCAGGGAACGGTTGATCGCATCTTGAGCACTTTCGAAAAAGTGAAATACAAGGAAATCATCGAAGAACAGCCCAAAAATCTCGCATCTTACGAATTGGATAAACCAAAAATGACGATCCGTTTGAATTTGAAGGGAAATCTTCAGCGGATGATTTCGATTGGCGCCAAGAATCCGATTGACAATGTTTACTACATAAAAGTAAACAATGACCCGCGCGTATATCTTGCTGAAGGCACGGTGGGAGAGCTATCCAGCACCACATTGCTTGACCTTCGTGACAAGAAACTCACGGATTTTTCAACAGAAAAAGTGGAAACTATTGCCCTTAAGACGGAACAGTTGGATCTGCAGTTTCAGAAAGAAAATGGCGTTTGGAAAATCTTGAAGCCGGTGCAATCACCTGCTTCCGATTCTGAGATCACTTCGTTGCTTTCCTCACTGGAGAATCTGCGCGCGACCAGTTTTGTGGATCAGCCGCCCGTGAATCCTGCCGAACACGGTCTGGATAAACCATTTGCGTCAGTGGAACTTGTCCTGGAAAAAGGGTTGCGGCAAAGACTCGATTTCGGCAAGACCGGAGAAGAAACGTATTGCCGCATTGAAGGAAATCCCAGCATTGCTGCCGTAGGGGATACCTTGAATGCAACGTTTGATAAGAAATTAGAAGAGTGGAGAGAAAAGAAAGTTCTGGCATTTAATCGATTCGATGTCGAAGAGTTCCGCGCCAAAATCGGCAGCAAAGAATACGCGTTTAAAAAATGGGAGAGTGATAAGT
>JBKKAT010000675.1:0-5970 GCA_046714535.1 Acidobacteriota bacterium
GCCGGCAACAAATAGAGCACCGGATCTCGCGGGAAGAACCAGTGAACGGAATGCAATGCCGGCCCTTCAGCAGATTCAGCAGCGCTTTTTAAAGTTTGACCCTTCTCCAGGCGTCTCCCAATCCCCCCCGCAAGGTGAGTGGAAACGCTCGATAAAACTTTCACCGCGTCGATTCCACCTGCAATTGCCAGATATCCGTACCATCCTTGCATACTCACAAATCTCAAAACAGATCCAGCTGCAACTTCGATGGATGTAAGTTCAGTGAAGGTTTGTCCCTGCAGCTCGTATTGAACTCCAAGTCCGCAAATGGCAACCAATCGCCTTTCGTGAAAATGCAAAGTAGGACCGACCAGCGCAAATTCAAGCACCGCCGCACCGAGACCATTTCCGCAAAGTTTGTTCGCAAGCGCAGCAAGAAAGGGATCAAACGGCCCGGAAGCGGGAACACCGTAAGCTTCATAGCCCCGACGCCCCGAATCCTGAATGGTCGTAAGCAAGCCGGGCTGCACAACCTCAATCATGTGTTCAGTAATGAGTAATGAGTAATCAGTGATGAGTAATGAGTGGTGAGTGATGAGAAGCCTTTCCCCGAATTCTCATTGCTCATAACTCTTACTTTGGCACTGATCATCAATCCATTAGATGTTTTATGGATTGGATCGAGATCTTTGCCTGTTGCAGTTTTTCGTACACCGCGCGAGCGATCTTTCCCGCTCCCGGTGTATCACCATGAATGCAAATAGTACTCACCTTCAGTTCGATCTTCTTCCCTGAAACGGTTTGTACCTTGCGTTCGCGCACCAATTGAAGAGCTTGCTCAGAAGCCAGCGCAGGATCCGCGATCATGTTGGGCTGCTTGCTGTTGCGTGGCATCAACTTGCCTTCGTCTCCATAAATGCGATCGGCGAAACCCTCGGCAGCAAAATCGAGTCCCCGCTCTTCCGCTTCAATCTGCAATAGTGAACCGGGCGGGCCTAAAACAATGGGGGGATGCGCAAGATGAACGATGGCATCCAGAAACATTTCCGCAAGTCTCCGATCTTCAGCAGCCGAATGATAGAGCGCTCCATGCAATTTTACATGTTGCAATTTGAGTCCCGCTTTTTCGGCCATCATTTGAAGCGCCCCAATTTGATACAGAATCATATCCACAACTTCTTCAGGAGGATAAGGCATCGGAATGCGGCCGAAATGCAACCGGTCATTGTAACCGGGATGCGCTCCTACTGCGACGTTATGTCTCGCCGCGAGATCCAGAGTTTTCCTGATTGTGGTGGGATCACCAGCATGAAAACCACAGGCTATGTTCGCGGAAGTAATATAAGGGAAGATTTCTTCATCGTTTCCAATTTTATAAGGGCCGAATCCTTCACCAACATCCGAGTTCAAATCGATCGCGAGTTGTTTCATTGTTTTATCCTCTCGAACTCTTGAGTCGAGATGGGTTGGAAACGGACCTTCATTCCCAATTTAAACATCCAGGGAACATCTCTGCTGTAATCCACAGCTCTCCACGGTGTTCGGCCGATTACATGCCAGCCGCCCGGTGAATCAAACGGATAAATACCAATATATTCTTCGGCGATTGCTACCGAACCGGCTGGAATAACGGGATCCGGATTTTTTTTCCTCTCCAATTGAAGTTCGGGTCTCAGTTCTCCCATGTAGGGAAATCCCGGCATAAAACCAATCATCCACACCTGGTATTCGGTCGACGAATGCATTTTGATGATCTCCCCCGCGTCCAGCCCCGTTTCTGCTCCCACCCGGGGAAGGTCGTATCCAAAATCATAACAAATCGGAACGACACAAGCGTCCTCTTCTTCGCTGGCCGAAGCGGGCGAGCTCACATCCAACTGCGCCAGAGATTCAAGCCATTGAGGAAAAGATTTGTCCTGAGAATACTCAATCAAAAGCGAATCCAGGCCGGGACGACAGGAGGTAACCGCCGGGTGCGGACGCTCGCGGATGAATTGAACAATGCGCCAGACGGCAGCAACACAATCGCGCGTCTGATCGTACGATACTGATAGTACTACCGCCTGCTCGCCCGTATGAACGATTTCCATTTAACTCGTTTGGACTGAGAGACCTTCTTGCGCGATTTCAAAATCCAGAATGTGATATTTCTTTTCTTTTGCCAGATCGTAAAGGTATTGCCGTGTGAAATTATCGATCACGAAGACAACACATCCCCCGCCCCCTGCTCCACATACCCGGCCGGTGCGAGAACCATTGGTGATGCCGAACTCGATTAATTCCTCAATCTCAGGAGTCGTAATCGTGGGAGCCAGTCTTTTGCGGGCCATCCATTCGTGATGGATTGCTTCATAGGCATCTCCCCAGTCTTCGTCTTTCAGCGCCTTATGCAGCTTATCCGTTTCCTGCTTGATCATCTGCAGCATTTCTACAGTATTCGCGTCGCCATCAATGCGATTCTTGATGATCTGCCAGTTGTTCATACCGGACGAACGTTGTTGGCCGCTGTAAAAAAGAAGCAGTCGTTCCTGAATTTCCTCCGGAGAGACCTGATAGGCTTCCCGTTCCACTTTTTCAACTCGAAAATGCCAGGCATTGAAACCTCCGAACATGGCAGCGTAGTAATCTTGTGTTCCGGTAGGAATCCCCAGTACTTGCGCTTCCACATCGCGGGCAACGCGAATCAATTGTTCGGAAGAATACTTTTTGCCTGTGAATTCATTGAGAGCTCCGCAAACCGCAATGGCGAGAGAGGAGGAGCCGCCAAGCCCTGCGCCGGCCGGAGCCTGACAATCGGTTTCCAATTGAAATCCTTGTTCCGGCGCAAAATGCTGAATCAACCTGGTAAGCAGTCCGAGACTTTTATCGTGTTTGAGGTCCTTGTAGTTGTCTGCTTCCTGCGTAGCCTTCTGATCTTTGGAAACAATACTGATTTTGGTTCCGGAAAGCGGTTCCAATTTTGCTGTTGCATACAAATTAATGGCAAGATTTACGGTAGTAGCTTCTCCGACGAAAAGGTAAAGAGGCCAAATGTCCAGCGTTCCGCCGGATAAATCGATGCGGGTGGGCGCCTTGGCTAAAATCTGCATTTCCCATCACTCCTTCGCGAAATTATAGCGTTCAACGATACCATAAATTAATCGTGGATCGTGATCGTGATCTTAATCGTGATCGGCTAACATGATCGTAGTCCGGCCTGAATTTACGAAATAAGATTAACGCAGATTACGATTACGATTAAGATTACGATCCACGATCGCCTGACGAATCTGTTCGTGTCCCTCTGGAAGCAAACGCTTCGATCTGCATTCGTTCAAGGCCACGAGGGTCATTTCATCGATCGATTCTTGATCGCGCGAAGTTGGTATGAAGTCTTCCAGCGCGCGGTCGAGATGTTCTTTTTTGATCAGAACATCGCCTTCGTAATTTGCGTCTAAGGAGGCAAAACGGTAAGCCATTGTCAGGACCAGCTGCAGGTCGGCGCCTGAGAACCCTTCCGTCTTTTCCGCGTAGGGTTGAAAATCTTGAACTTCCGATCTAAAACCATAACGCTTCACAAGAACTTCCAGAATTTGTTTACGGGCGACCGTACCGGGCATCAGGATAGGAATTTTGACATCGGTACGTCCCGAACGGCGCATCGCACTGTCAATCAGATCGACGCGGTTTGTTAGATCGATTCGGAGTACTTTTCCTCGAAGAGATTGATCTCCCCAAAATTCGAAAGTCTGGGCGCGCATTCGTTCCGTTACTCCTGAGTCTCCCGATTGTGAATTACGCGAGGATTGCTGCTGGTCACTTTCATCCACCATCACCACAACAGGAGCAAGCGCACGGATGGCAGAGAATGCACGTTCCTGATTACGCTCCGACTGCCCAACATACATATCACGAAGTGGTTTGAATTTTACGCAGAGCAAACCGCATTCGCGCGCAAAACATTCAGCAAGATAACTTTTGCCGGTGCCCGGTGGCCCCATCAGAATCACACCCATGGGAGCGGCGCTTGTTAATCCTTTTTTCATGATTTCGGAGATTTCTCGAAGCTCCCGCACGGCATAGTCCAAACCACCCACGGAAGTCAGTCCGTATTTCGGTCGAATGATTTCGAGGACTTGCCCATATTCCTGTTCCAGAATCTCGACTTTCCGCGCAAGGACCGAATCAGTTGTGATGGTGTTTCCTTCAGCAGTGGCGCGAAGCACGATGTCCTCGATCTGATTCAGACTCAATCCCTGTGTGTGATGCGCAAATTCTTCTAATGTCAGATTTAGCTTTAACGCTGGATTGTGAGCGATCAAGAAATCGATGTAATATCTGCGATCCTGTTGTTCCGGTTTCGGAATCTGAACGACCTCAATTCCCTGACTCGAGGAAAGGAGCTGATTGTTCAGGTCTTTCAGATTCGCTGTCAGCAGGAAGATGATCGGTTTTCGCGCAGCAACTGCGCGGTCATTCGCCCACCGCGTGATGGTGATCACATTTGCTTTCTCTTCAGGACTCAGATTCGGGTTCGCAGGAAAGATTGTTTCCGCATACGGGATGATCAATGCAAGCTGGCGCGCCGGAAAAGCATCACTCTTCAAAACGCGATCGATCAGCTGAAGGCTTTGATGCGGTCCTGTAGGAAGATGTTCGCGAGTTCCAATGCTGGCGTGACGCCGAAATTTGGCATCGACTTCCGGGCGCGCAAATTGCAATCCGGATGGATATTGATATGTCGCCAAAATCTCACGCTGCGAACAAAGCTCTTCCAGCATGTCCTGTAGCGGCACAAAACGGTCCTGCACCGGAAAATAATCGCTGATGTTGAAATGGAGAATAAAAATATGTGATACACCGCTATTAAAGCGGTCAATCACCTTCTCTTTCAACCACTGTGGTATCTGTACTACATCCTGCATACTGATAACTCAGGAGTGATTATAAACATTTTTAAGGATAGTGCCGAGTGCTGAAAAGTGCTGAGTGCAAAGTGCTGAGTGCAAAGTGCTGAGTGCTGAGTTGACACTTCGGATATACTGGACTCAGGCGGGAAGGAGCAAACAATGAGTACAGTTCAAAGATTTGAAGACCTGATCGCCTGGCAGAAGGCTAGAGAATTAACAAAAGCCATCTACGTTGTTACCCGGGCGAATGCTTTCGCGAAAGATTTCCGCCTCTCATCCCAGATTCAGAGTGCTGCCGTTTCCGTAATGTCGAACATTGCGGAAGGCTTTGAAAGATCAAGTTTGAAGGAGTTTTTTCAATTTCTCTCGATTGCAAAGTCTTCCAGTGCAGAGGTAAGATCGCAGCTGTACGTAGCGTTGGATGTAAATTACCTGGAGAAAGGCACGTTCCAAAAGCTGATGCAGCAATCTTACGAAGTCGCCAAAATAATTGGGGGCCTTCGTTCCTCAATAGGAAATAGAATCAAGCTGAACACCCCCCGGATGCGCTAGCACTCAGCACTTTTAGAAGGAGAGGGCACGGAATCCGTTATCGCTACCGACGTAGATCATGGAGGCGTGATAGCAAGCGGTCGAATTCATCGGAGCTTTCGCATCAAACGTACAAATTGGAATTCCGGCCGCGTCGAGTACGTAAAATATGCCATCGTTGGATCCCACCAGCACAAACTGGTTGACGATCAGAGGCGTGGCAGTAACCGGCCCACCCGTTGCGAATTCCGCACTCTTTTTTCCTGTTGCCTGTTGATAAAAACTGACCAGGCCGGAATTTCCAGCGACAGAAATAAAACTTCGGCCGTATGCGGGTGAAGAATACATCGCACCTGCTTCACGGTTTTCCCAGATAATTTCGCCGGTACTTCTTCTAATTTTGTAGAATACATTGCCAAAACTTCCAATGTATATAAAATCGCGAATGCTGAGAGCCGTGCTTCGGATTTTTCCCGATAAGCTTAGCTTCCACTTTTCTGAGCCCTGAGTGCTGAGACAATACAGCTTTTCATCATCACTGCCCAGGATGATCTCATTCCGATCCACA
>JBKKAT010000676.1:0-3584 GCA_046714535.1 Acidobacteriota bacterium
GCCCGATCCTTCGTAATACTTTCTTTTCACATCGAACATGCGTTCGAGATTCAGAGCAAGCTCGGAGCTTTCCAGATTCGTGCACTCGAGACTGCCGTCATTTCTCGGACTCACAAAGTAACTGAGATCCGGTTTTCGTTCCAGTGTATTTCCTTCAAGGTAAATGTCTCCATTGGACCTGTCGATAGGAGTTTCCGTTAGCGCAATGCCGGAAAAGAGATTCTGCTGTTTTCCGCTTGCTGCAACATTGTCCTTTGCAAGGGAAAGGGTCATGAGAACGGCATGGTATCTGTTGCAGGACTTCGCGATATAGGCAGGAAAATCGGTTCTTCCGGATTCACCCACAAAAGGAGAATGAAGGCGCAGCTTGTAACCTTCTTTCAGGTCATAACCGATCAGATTTCTTTCTTCGCCCGGGGCGTGAGGCGCGAGCTCCAGTGAAAGCAGATCGGGATAGTTGTGAGCGGCGGCTGCAGCCATAAAAATTTTAGTGGAAGAACCAACCGGATGAAGTTTGAAGTTTTGATTCGAATCATCCCGCTTCTTTCCGACAGAAGCAGTCGACAGAATCCGGCCGCTCGTCGTTTCCATAATGGTGCAGGAGGCCCGGATCGGAGAACGTGACAATTGTTTTGCATAGCTTTCCAGAGCATTTTGCGTTAGTCCTGCCAGATCTTCATCCAGGGCCAGATGAACATCAAATTCAACTTTCTTCTCTTTTTTCGTTTTTTTAACGGAGGTTTCGATTCCGGTCGCCAGTTGTTCTATGAAGTGAAAAGAACTATCCAGGTTCGTTCGGTTTACACGGCCGTTCGTGACATTTACAAAAGAAAGCGGTTTTCTTGAAAAATCATGAAACAAAAATTCTTCCCGCTCATTTCGATCGAAATAAATTTGAATCAGATCTCCTTCTTCCAGCCGTTGTTCCTGTCCTTTTGCAACGATGTGCCCATCAATGGCGCAAGCTTGCTGGCTATAACTCTTCAGCACGATGTTGTCTCCCATGGAATATACATCGGCAATTCGATTCGCATTGCGATCCTTCAGACTGATGCCGAGTCCTGTTTGAAACAAATGGCCACGGCCGTAAACAACTTCACGGAAATCAGATTGTCCGATTTTTGCAGAGGCACGTTCTTCCAATGGCGGTCTGTACAGCTTCAACGTTCTACGAAGATTCCAAAGGTAGGCATAACCTTCCGACGATTGACTGTAAATTCTTCCCCACCATTTCCAATCGCTGGCGAGCGGAGATTCAATACGATGGCGATAGATGTTGACCCCGCGCAAACGTCCTTTCTCTATGATAAAAACGTCTGAGTTCCCATCGTTGAACGCTTCAATATCCTCTTTCAGCCAGCTTCCTTCGTAAAAGGCCTGATCTTCAGCTTCGAGTTTTGAGATTCTGATTGCCGGCCTGTAGTCCCGGCTGTGATGCTCCTGCTCATAGTAGAGTTTGCCATCCTGGATCATCTTATTTACTTTGTTGATGTATCCGGAAGGTTGATAAAAATCTTCCACCGAACGTTTTTGAAAAGTGCCGAATTGCCAGAGTCCAAGAACGGCAAAAACACCGAACCCAATCAGGGCAAACCAGGAGCCTGCAGACCTATGCATGGCTGCTCCTCGGCACGAATGCCACGAGAAAAAATAGCAGAAGGGTTGAATGAAAAATATCCGAGATGGAATTCAGGCCCCAGAAAAAGAAATTCTTGCCGGTGAATAAAAAGATTCCACAATTACTGAAGATCATGTAGAGATCCACGTATACGAAAGTAATCAGCGCAGTCAGAGAAACAAAGGTTCCAAAGTTCAGGGCAACGTGGTTCTTCCACCAAAGAAAAATCCAAAGGAACAGGATCAAACAGACGGCCAGAAAACCGGCAATCCCGAAATCGTTCAGTAAAAATGCGGCCGGAACGTTGTCATTCAGCGCAGTCCCGGAAAGCGCTGACGTGATGGGCCTGTTCATGTATCCGCCGCCCAGAAGACCGCTATGGGAGTAAGCGACGAACGTGCGCTGATGCCCCAGTTGACGCTCAGCGGTCAGCAATCCACTGTCTTGCAACACGGAGGGATCAACCGTAAGAAGGATCCGCTGGATATAACGATTCCCCATTGAGGAAAGGGGCACAATCTTATCGATCACACCGGAGCCGACAAACACAAACAGGAACAACACCAGGGGCGCAGCCATCATGAGCCCCGCTCCTTTCCAGGTCAATTCATATTCCCGCATGTAACGGGCCGCCACACCGAATAGAACAAACAAGAGTGGCACTGAATACAGCAATAAAAAACCAAAATCGGATGTGAGCAGGCTGATGAAAACAAAACAAAGCAGGACCATTCCCAGTTTTAGCGAATCCTGAAAAGCGAGCCGCAAAGTGTCCCGATTCTTTTCCAGCAGAAGATGATTGTGAATTCGATTTATGTAGTAGCAGGCAAAAAGGATCAACAGCGGATGATAAATCAATGCAAGTGGAAATCTGACGCCAAAAGCATGTACTGCTTCTCCCGTTCCTAAAGCTTGCAAGAGAAATGCGATCAGAACAAAGATTCCCAGATAAATTTCAACAGCAACGTTCCGGAAAACATCGAATTGCGTTTTCAGTCGCGATGCAAAGGAACGAGGATGGAAACGAAGGAACGCGATCACCGAAAAAATGCCGGCAACCGCAAGAGTGAGCCATAAGTATGCTCCGATCAACGTGGCGGCCAGAATGCAAACGATCAGGGAATAGGACAGAAAGTTGTAAGCCTGTCGTCTCTCCCATGTTTTTCTCACCAGAAGTGTTCCTGAGAAAATCAAATAGGGAACCAAAAGAATTGCATATAGCGAGAGCGTCAAAGATTCGGAAGAAAAGGGATACAGATTGGAAGCGCGAAACGAAAAGAGTAAACGCGTGATTAAGAAAAAGTCGGTGGTCATTACCAGCAACTGCAATCCCACATTTTCGACCGAAGCAAAAAAAGGTGGCTGAAAAAGCATTTTGGTGATCCACAGGATGAGAAGAGTCTGGAGGAGGATCCATGGAAAATCGACTTTCAGGATGGAGAAAATCATCTTATCGCTTCGTCCAAGAGCAAAGTGATCTCCTAACTTCGGCCGGAAGCTGCCCTGATCTGTCACAACTTCCAGGTTTGCAGGCGAGATCAGGAGTAGATTCTGCAGCCTTTGTTCCATCTGATCCCACAAATCGGTGGAGTAAGAATGTTTCTGCGTCTGAACAAATGCGAAAAGACCCGAAAATCGCTTCGACTCTTTGGCGTAATGAGCAGTGGGAAAAACCGAATAGGGGAGAGTGGTTGTGGAAAGAAACAGGGGCTTGTTCACAGTGCTCCCATTGCGCAGAAGCTCTTCTTTAATCCCAAGAACCTGTGGAGCCGGCAAAAGGAGTTCCAGCTTTTCTGCGTTGTGAATCCGGAAGGATGCAGATGCGTTGAGCCGCGCAGTCTCCGGCGATTGCCTGATGGTATAGAGCCGCAACACATCCTGATTTTGAAAACTGAAAGTATCAGGTACGGCAACTCCGTTGATGCTGAGATTCGATCCTGCACCTATAAGAACCACAGCATTGATG
>JBKKAT010000677.1:0-6450 GCA_046714535.1 Acidobacteriota bacterium
GCCATATCCATCGATGATGTACAGCCGCGGGCGCTTAATCTTGTGTAAGTCAGCTCGATTCATCACTAGTCACTGGCCACTAGCCACTGGTCACTTATTGGCATTACAAGGTTACGGGAACGAGCCGTTTTGCGCAAGCCTTTTGAGGTTCTATTAGCTACAGATTTGACTTGAACGAAATGGCATTTTGTGCTATATTTAATCGTACTTCCGATAGTGTAAAAATCCTTATTTTTCAAGCACTTAGGATGACTACTTAGCGGCCCCCAGGAAAGCCTGAAAAAATTTCAACATTTGTGCAAAATTCTGTGGAAATCAGGCCTCAGGGGAAAACCTCAGCTACCAGGGAAACATGGCGATTTGGAACACAATTTTGCAACTTCTAAAGAAAAAGGTCAGTCCGCAGGTCTACAACGACTGGCTGAAACCAACCTTTCAAGTTGCCGAAGATGGCAACGTTCTTCGCGTAAAAGTCCCGAACGACCGTTTCCGCGATCATATTCGAAAACATTACATGCCGCTGATTGAAGAAGTTCTCAAAAAAAATGATTGGCAACATCTCACAGTCGACTTCGTGGTGGATGGTCCCACGCAATTGACGCTTCCTCAGATCGAAGAAAAGAAGGAAGAGAAGTTGCGTCTCAACAACCGTTATACGTTCGATCATTTTGTTGTGGGAGCTTCGAATCAATTTGCTCATGCCGCAGCAAAAGCCGTTGCGAAAAACCTTTCGCGGGCTTACAACCCGTTATTTATTTACGGCGGCTCCGGCCTGGGCAAAACGCATTTGCTGCACGCGATCGGATTGGAGGCGTACCGCGCGAATCCGGGATTGAAATTGATTTATATCAGCGCGGAAGAATTTACGAACGAATTTATCAAAGGATTGCGCACAGAAAAAACGCAGGCCTTTCGCGATAAATACCGGACGGTCGATCTTTTGTTGATCGATGACATTCATCAGCTTGCCGGCAAATCGAGCACACAGGAAGAATTTTTTCATACTTTTAACGCGCTCTATGAGAATCAAAAGCAGATTGTTCTTGCGTCCGATCTTTTACCGCGCGAAATTCCCGGCGTGCGCGAACGTCTTCACTCCCGTTTCCAGGGAGGTTTGATTGCGGACATTCAGCCACCCGATGTCGAAACGAAGGTGGCGATTCTGCATAAGAAGGCCGCGATCGAGCATGCAGTGGTCCCGGACGATGTTGCCTGGTTTATCGCAAGCCGTGTAAAAAGTAACATCCGGAACCTCGAAGGTTGTTTGCTGCGAATGCTCGCCATGGCCTCGCTCATGGGCAAAACGGTGAACATCGCGCTTGCAAAAGAAGTGCTGCGACCCTTAATCAACACGGAAGACCGCGTCATTACCGCCGTACTCATTCAGGAAACGGTCGCTCAATACTATCAGCTGAAGGTCGAAGATTTAAAAGCAAAAAATAATTCGAAACCGATCGTGCGTCCCAGACAGGTGGCCATGTATCTTTGCAAAAAACTTACAGATTCTTCTTTGCCTGAGATCGGAAAGTCCTTTGGAGGAAAACACCACTCTACAGTGATTCATTCGATCAATCGCGTGGAAGACTCACTCAAGCACGATCCAATTTTGCAGAACGAAATCAACACTCTAATTGAAACGATAAAAACAACTTAGCATTTTTTAAACAATAAAGAGCTGTTCATGAATTGTGAAAAATCAGCGAAAAACATTAAGAGGGAAAGACTTCAACAGTATCTGGATCTTATGAGGACGACTACGCGGGAGATTTCCACAACGGAAATGAGCCACAGTTCTGTCTTAGAACCGTTTTTCGCATTTTCCACAGGCTACACTACTACTACTCTCTATCACTTTTAAACAGGAAAGAATGGATCTGGAGGAACTATGGCGAGCGCAGCAGAAATGGAAATTCAGGTAATCAAACAACCATTCCTGAAAGAGCTTCAATTACTACAAGGAATCATTGAACGAAAGAATACAATGCCAATTCTTGCCAACCTGATGTTGACAGCGGATAAGGATGGGATAGAACTAACAGCCTCTGATCTGGAAGTGGCGTTGAAAATACGCGCAGATGCTGATGTAAAAAAACCGGGTCAGGCTACGGTGCCGGCCAAAAAATTATTTGAGATCGTCAGAACTCTTCCTGATCTCAGCGCACTTACGATTCGCAAGCTGGAAAATAACTGGGTTGATATTCGTTGTGGATCGGCCCATTTCAAGCTCGTAGGTCTTCCCGTAGAGGAATATCCATCTTTGCCTGAAATTGAAGGAACAAAGACGATTACTTTGCCGGCTGCCGTTTTGCGCGAAGGAATCAAGCGCGTGATTTTTGCCATAGCTCAAGAGGACATTCGTTACGCCATGAACGGAGCCCTCTTCCAGATCGAAGGAAACCGCATGCTCTTTATCGGTACCGACGGACACAGACTGGCTTACGTTTCGAATGAAGTGGAATCCAAATTGTCTTCAGAGAAGCTGGAAGTGATTGTTTCCCGGAAAGCATTAGGGGAACTGCAAAAGCTGCTTGCGGACGCAAAAGAAGAAGTGCGGTTCGGACGTTTTGAGAACTTCTTGTTCTTCCAGGTGGATTCCCATTTACTTTTGTCCAGAAATATCGAAGCGCAATTTCCAAACTATGAAAAATTCATTTCGCTTCATAACGAAAAAATGGCGGTTTTCAACAGTGTAGAATTAATGAAAACGATCCAAAGAGTCGCTGTTTTGTCTAACGAAAGATCGCGAGCTGTGGAGTTCAGTATTGAAGAAGGAAGCGCCAAACTTTCCTCCGCAAATCCGGAAATGGGGGAAGCTTCCGACGCCATGGACATTCAATATGACGGTCCTCCTCTAAAAATTGGGTTCAATTCCCAGTACATTACGGAGTTTTTGAGCGGCATCACCGCAGAAGAAGTTGTTTTCGAATTGAATACGGAAAGCACAGCCGCGCTTATGAAACCCAAAGGACAAGATCAATTCGATTACCGGTACGTTCTGATGCCGATGAGGTTTTAAAGAAAAAATTTGGCGGGCGGGGACGCCCGCCCTCCACAAATAGAACTTATGGAATTGCAGAGATTTACTGCGCAGCGTTTCAGAAATTTACAGGACATTGACCTGAGTCCCGGCTCCGGAATGAATGTAATTTTTGGCGAGAACGCGCAGGGCAAAACAAATTTATTGGAGGCAATTTTTATTCTTTCCACATTGCGTTCTTTTCGCACAAGACATCTTTCGGAAACCCTGCAGTTCGGAGAACCGGGCGGCTTGCTTCAGGGAATGATCCAGTGCGGGCAAAGCAAACATCAGTTGGGCATCTCGCTGGGTGAACGGGAAAGACAATTGGTGTTGGATCGCAAGAAAGTGGATACGTTGCAATACATAGGTGTCTTCAATGTATTTCTGTTCAGTTACCCGTTGCTGGAAGTGATTCGTGGGGGACCGGAAGAGCGCAGAAAATTTCTGGATCGCTCCATCGCCATCAGCAAACCCGGATATTTGCCGGTTTTGCTTCAGTATCATCGCGCGGTCAAGCAGAAAAACGTTTTGTTACAAAGCCTGCAACGGGGTGAGGTCAACCGAAAAGAAACAGTAGAGGAGATTCGTTCCTTTAATGTTCAGTTGCTGCAGCATGGCCTGGAGGTAGTGAAATATAGATCCGCTTATCTCAATGAATTGCAGGAATTATTGCAAAACCGGCAGAGCCTGTTTTTTGACAGCGACGTTCGATTGAGCGCAGGGTTGCGGAGTTCCTTTCTGGCTCCTGAAAAACAGGTGGAAGCAGCGCTGGAGCGGAGCATGGATCGTGAGATTGCGTATGGCTCTTCTCTGATGGGAGCACACAGAGATGAGGTGTTGATGACGATGAACGATCGTGAGCTTCGCAAATATGGTTCTTCGGGGCAACATCGTGCCTTCTTCTTGTTACTTTTGCTGGCTCAATTAGAGCTCTATGAACGCTGGCGTGAGGATCGTCCGGTTTTGTTGCTGGATGATCTGGACTCAGAGCTGGATCAGCGAAGGATCCGCGCTTTTCTGGAGGCAGTGAAAACGCGCTACCAGACATTTATTAGTTCCTCCCGGCCGGAATTATTTTCCGGGAATGGAGACATGCGACGGTTCGAGATTGTATCCGGGAAGTTACTGGAGAGGTAGTGGCGACCCTTGTGATCGCCCGTGTAATGAGGTGAGTAGAGTATGGATGAAATAAACAACAATTTAACGAACGGAAGCGGCGACTATACCGCGGATAGCATCAAAGTCCTGGGGGGCCTGGAAGCTGTCCGCAAGCGGCCCGCAATGTACATCGGAACGACCGGTCCGATGGGCTTACACCATCTTGTCTACGAAGTTGTGGACAACAGCATTGATGAAGCTCAGGCCAGTTACTGTAACGAAATCGAAGTCACGATCCACATCGATAACAGCATCACGGTAACGGACAATGGCCGGGGCATTCCGGTTGATTGGCACACGGAAGAAGAAAAGTCGGCGGCGGAAGTCGTCATGACGGTTCTGCATGCCGGAGGCAAGTTCGACACGGGCGCTTACAAAGTTTCCGGTGGTCTGCACGGTGTCGGTGTTTCCGTTGTGAATGCGCTCTCCGAAGCACTGGACCTGGAAATCTGGCGGGACGGCAAAGTCTACACGCAATCTTATGTACGTGGTGAGCCTACTACACAATTAGAAGAAGTCGGCGTTACAACGCGCAGAGGGACTCAAATCCACTTCAAGCCGGATTCGGAAATTTTCGAATCGCTTGAGTTCAGCCATGATCTTCTTGCCCAGCGTCTTCGTGAGCTCGCTTTCCTGACCGGCGGAGTCACGATCAAATTGGTCGATGAACGGCTGGACAAAACGCAGACCTTCTCTTCCGAAGGTGGCGTTGTCTCCTTCGTGAAGTATTTGAATCAGAACAAGCAATTGCTGCATCCCGAACCGATTTATATTCGTGGCGAACGAAACGGAGTCATCATCGATCTGGCAATTCAATACAATGACACCTACAGCGAAAATGTTCTGACATTTGCAAACTCAATCAATACAAAAGAGGGCGGTACGCATCTCTCCGGATTTCGCTCCGCCTTAACGCGCACGATCAATGCTTACGCGCAAAAATATAATCTCCTGAAAGATTTCAAAGAAGGGATCACGGGTGAAGACGTTCGCGAAGGTTGTGTGGTTGTTCTTTCCGTGCTGATCCCGAACTCCATGCAGCTTCAGTTCGAGGGACAGACCAAATCGAAGCTGGGAAATAGCGAGCTCAAGGGTCTGGTCGAGTCTCTTGTAAACGAAAAGCTGGGAGAATATTTCGAAGAGAATCCTTCCGTTGCAGATAAGGTTGTTCTGAAATCGATCGATGCTGCAAGGGCCCGCGAAGCAGCGCGAAAGGCTAAAGAGCTCACGCGCCGTAAAGGAGCTATGGAAATGGATTCGCTTCCGGGCAAACTTGCCGATTGTCAGGAACGGGACCCCGCGCTTTGCGAACTCTATCTGGTGGAAGGTGACTCCGCAGGTGGTTCTGCCAAACAGGGGCGGGACCGTAAGTTTCAGGCAATTCTGCCATTGAAAGGCAAAATTTTGAATGTGGAGAAAGCGCGTTTCGACAAAATGCTCTCTAATGTGGAAATTCGCACGATGATCACAGCGCTGGGAACAGGAATCGGCAAAGAAGATTTTAATATCGCCAAGCTTCGTTATCACAGGATCATCATCATGACGGATGCGGACGTCGATGGTTCGCACATTCGTACGCTGATTCTCACCTTTTTCTTTCGCCAGATGCCGGAGCTGATTGCGCGCGGCCACCTTTATATCGCGCAACCGCCTCTTTATAAAATTAAAAAGGGAAAGAAAGAGATTTACATCAAAGATGACCGCGAGCTGGAAAGTCACTTGATGAAGAATGTCGCCGATGAATACACGGTTACGGTGGATGGCGATTCGAAAAAGGAATTCAAGGGTGAAAAGCTTTCGAAGGCAATTATCAAGATGAGTGAGGCGGAAACGCTTCTTCATAAAATGGAGAAACGAGGTTATTCGTTAGTTTTGATCGAACAACTGCTCGCAGAGCCGCCGATGGACAAGAAATTTTTCATGGACGCTTCCAATCTGGAAAAACTTCGTGAAAAGATTCTTCAGGCGAATCCGGGAGCTGCCGCTATGGTTCATCAGGACCCCGAACATGGCTTGTACGAAATGGATGTAAAACTGAAGAACCAGCCACAATCCAAAATCAGCTGGCATCTGTTTGCTTCACCCGAATGGCTCAAGCTGCAAGAAGCTTACCGGATGATCTCTGAATTCCGGTCGGACAAAATTCATGTTCAGGAAAATGGAACAAGCATCACGGTGAGCAACTGGAAGGTATTATTCAAAACTTTGCAGCAGAGCGGCAAAAAGGGCTGGACCATCACTCGCTACAAGGGTCTGGGAGAAATGGATCCGGA
>JBKKAT010000678.1:0-7225 GCA_046714535.1 Acidobacteriota bacterium
AAATACAAGAGCGCAGTGTATACGGCTGTCGATCCGAAAATGGATCATAACCCTCTGTGGGATCATAAGGCAGATTGTGCATTTCCCAGCGCAACACAAAACGAAATCAACGCGAAGGATGCCAACAACCTGGTTCGAAACGGAGTATACGTTGTATCCGAAGGAGCCAACATGCCGACCACCCTGGATGGCGTAAATCTGTTTCTCGATGCCCGAACTCTTTACGGACCCGGAAAAGCTGCAAACGCGGGTGGAGTCGCCACTTCAGGTCTGGAAATGACGCAAAACAATATGCGGTTGCAATGGAGCATGGAAGAAACTGAGATGCGGCTCTACAATATTATGAAGAACATTCACAAGACCTGTGTCGATATGGCGGAACGATTTGGAACTCCCGGTAACTACGTGAATGGTGCAAATATCGGTGGATTTTTGAAAGTTGCTGACGCGATGATGGACCAGGGCCTGGTTTAACAAATGGTCCATCTTTTAACGCAGAGGCGCAGAGAACGCAGAGATAAAAAAAAGTAAAAAAATATTTCTCTGCGGTCTCTGCGTCTCTGCGTTAAAAATTATGCTTACTGAATCTACATACGACATCAGGCTGCAGACGTTTCAGAATCTCATGCAGCATCAGATTCGTGATGTCTTACTCGTTTCCAGTCTGTACGATCTCTACCTTTTTGAAGAAGATGGCCGCCTGTACGATCAGATTCGCAATGAATATCAGGGGCTAAGCCTGAGTCATGCTCCCGAAATCATGCGCGTTTCCAGCGCATGGGAGGCGCTACAACTCGCACGCGAGAAAAAATTCGATTTGATCATCACAACCCTGCATGTCGAAGACATGTCCAGCATCAGTCTGGCCAGAAAGGTGAAGGAGGCCGGACTGGATGTTCCGATTGTCCTTCTGAATTACGACAATCAGGAATATCTCGAACTCTCAACTTATCATGACACGACGGTCTTCGATGGAATCTTTATCTGGCAAGGCGATTTCCGGATCATCATCGCGATCATCAAACATCTGGAAGACAAAATGAATGTGGACGGTGATACTCGCTATGCGGGAGTTCAGTCCATCATTCTGATAGAAGACAACGTTCTGTATTATTCAAAATTTCTTCCGATCATTTACTCTGAAATTCTAAAACAATCGCAGCGGCTGATTTCAGAAGGAGTGAACCTCACACATAAATATTTACGAATGCGCGCCAGGCCCAAGATCTTGCTTTGCCGCACTTATGAACAGGCATGGGACTACTACAGACAATATAAAGAATGCATTTCCGGGATCATTTCGGATGTGGATTTTTTGCGGAACGACGTTCATGATCCGGCCGCCGGAGTGGAATTCACGCGCAATGTGAAGCTTGAATATCCGGATATCCCCATACTTTTGCATTCCACGATTCAGGAGAATGAACAGAAGGCCAATTCCCTGGGTGCCGCATTTCTTTTGAAGGATTCTCCGACTTTGCTTCATGAGCTGCAACAATTTATTACGAAAAATTTCAGCTTTGGCGATTTTGTTTTCCGGATGCCCGATGGTTCGGAAGTAGGAAGGGCCGTTGACTTGCCCTCTCTGGAGGAGCAGTTGCGCCAGGTCCCGGATGAAAGCGTGAAATATCACGCAGAGCGAAATCATTTCTCGCACTGGTTGAAGGCTCGAACGGAATTCTGGCTTGCTCACAAGCTGCGTCCGCGGAAATTGGCCGACTATCCTTCGGTCAAAGGGCTACGGGACGACATTATTTCGTCCTTGCGCGAGTACCGTCGCCTGCAACAGCTTGGTCAGATTACTGATTTCAAGAAGGAAAGTTTCGATCCGACTGTGAGTTTCGCCCGAATCGGTGGTGGATCACTCGGTGGCAAAGCGCGTGGGCTCGGTTTCTTGAATCTGCTGATCAACAATCGAAGAGTTCGAGATCAGTTTCAGGGAATTCATATCGATGTTCCACCGGGGGTTGTCATCGGTACGGACGTCTTCGATCAATTCCTGACGGAAAAAGATTTGCATACATTTGCGCTGAACGCCACCGATGATCGGGAAATCACGCGCCGTTTTGTGCACGCTGAACGCTTCTCGCGAAGGGTTGTCCGCGCATTGACCGATTTCCTGAAGCTGATGCAATGTCCCCTGGCTGTTCGCTCTTCCAGTTTACTGGAAGACTCTCAATATCATCCATTCGCCGGTGTTTATCAGACTTACATGATACCCAACAATTTGCTCTCTCTGGAAACAAGACTTAAACATCTGATCAATACAATCAAGAAAGTTTATGCATCCACTTTCTGCCAGGCCGCGAAAGACTACATCAAAGTGACAACTTACCGTTTGGAAGAAGAGAAGATGGCGGTGATCATTCAGAAGATGGTGGGGGCACAGCATCAAAACCGTTTTTATCCGGACGTTTCCGGCGTTGCCAAATCTCATAATTACTATCCGATCTCTCCACAAAAATCCGGGGATGGAATTGTTTCCGTAGCTCTGGGTCTTGGAAAAATAATTGTAGATGGCGGAGATACTGTGCGTTTTTGTCCCAGGTATCCGAAACAGGCTCATCCGTATTCATCAGTGGAAGAGCATTTGCAAAACAGTCAAGACGGATTTTACAGCTTGCAGATGGAAAATATTTCTCTGGATTCGATCGAGACTTTCGACACCTTACTGGTGAAGCATGGTCTGGAAGAAGCCGAGAAGGATGGAACTTTGCGTCACGTTGGTTCCACTTATTCACCGGAGAATGACGCCATCTACGATGGATTGGCGCGCGCGGGAGTTCGAATGGTTACGTTCGCGCCCATTTTGAAAGACAAGATGTTTCCGTTACCGCAGATTCTCGATTCGTTGTTGATGATCGGAAAGTCCGGCATGGGTGCGCCTGTGGAAATGGAGTTTGCAGTGAATATGTCTGTTCCACCGGGACAACCTTGCGAATTCGGAGTGCTTCAGGTGCGACCGATGGTGTTGTCGCGCGAATCGGAAGTCCTGAATGTGGATGACGTGCTGGAGAAGGATCTCATTTGCAGAAGCGGGCAAGTGCTCGGGAACGGAATCATGCACCTTCATGACATGCTGGTTGTGGATCCGGACCGTTTTGACCGCGCGAAAAGCAGAGAAGTCGCTACGGAAATCGGTTTGATGAATGAAAAACTGCTCGAGTATAAAGCTCCTTATTTACTGATAGGCGTCGGCCGCTGGGGAACTCTCGATCCATGGCTTGGCATTCCTGTGAAGTACGATCAAATCTCCGGAGCGCGCGTAATTGTGGAAGCAGGAATGAAAGGCGTAGCGATTTCGCCTTCACAGGGTTCCCATTTTTTCCAGAACATTACCTCTTTCATGGTTGGATATTTTACGATTCCATCCAATGGTTTCATTGACTGGGATTGGATCCGCAAACAGAAGGCCGTTGAAGAACGCAATTACACAAAACACATCAGTTTTAACCTTCCCATGGTAATCAAGATCAACGGCCACTCGAATCAAGGAATCATTCTGAAGCCGGGAGCGTAGGGTCCTTGATGAGTAAAACTACGGCCGCTTGACAATCGGCTGGGATAACGAGTTCTTCCAATTCAGAATCACATGGATCGGTGAGCGTCCGCTTTTTGAAGAAAGACAAAAAATGAAACGCTGCCCATCAGGAAATACATCGTATTCATGCCTTTGTGGAGTCGAGCAGAACCATCGCTTCAAAGACATCGCGGGCTTCAGCAAACTTTCCCTGCTGATAATAGGAATGTCCGATCAGAATCAAAGATGCGAATGACTCGGGACTGACGCCCATTGTTTCGGCAAGACATGAAGATTGCAGTGGTGTACTCATAAATCACGCTAATCCCATATTGCGAATCGCTTCTCGTTGCATTTTCGACCACGATTCGAGCACATTGTCCATAAGTGGTTTCAATTTTTTAAAGGCATCGATGAGTTCATCTCCCGGATCATGCTTCAATAGTTCTTGAAACTTGTTTTGAAAATCTTGCACCTGCCCCTGCAGAGCTGGATATCACGCATGCTTTGCTTTTCGCCGATTTCTACCGATTTTTGTAGGACTTTCGAGGCATATGATGTTAGTCTGTTATGGCTGAACCCGCTGAAGCCGTGTCCGCGGCTACGTCTGAAGCCACCGTCCCGGCAGCCGTGCCTGAGCCGGAAGCTGTGTCCCCGCCTCTATCTGAAGTCGCCGTACCCACGCCTGAAGCCCTCCCTCGCCGCCACCTGCGCGGCTAAAGCCGCCTGCAACGCCGCCACAATTTGCCCTGAAGGCACGGTAGCCATCGCCGCGGCAGCCACGCCTACGGTTGCTGTAGTTCCGTGAGCTCTGCTCTTTGTGTTGGCAGGTTCTCCTGCGCCGAGCTCTTTAAAAAATTGCCGCGGTGAGATCATCTGCGCTGGAGGCGCAAGTCCACCACCTAATGTCTTGGCTACATTGCCGCTGGCCTGCGACAGAGTCTGAAACGTTGTTTTTGCTGCGCTAATGCCAACACCTGCTGATTTTACGACGCCTTCCACTGCCGCTGAAACTGCGCTTCCGACAGTTTGTTGACCTTCGTTTCAGGCGAACTTGCCTGTTGAGCGAGTGCATACAAGTTTGCGTTTCCTCTTTTCACTTCCATTTGATTCCTGCATCAAGGTTCTGAAAAGGCGCTGAGCAATCGCCGTGCCATGGCTTAGAATAGTTCCAACTTTCATTGGAGCAGCAGAAAAGGCGGCGAAGATGGATCAGGAATGCTTTTGCAAATTTGCCAAACGGCAAATTTTGTTGCCCTCCTGCAAAAAAAATCCAACCACTGTTTCTCTCACGTCATTCATGGCAAAATTTGAAAGCGCCCTTTACCAGGATACCATCTACATACTGCGCCAGGCCGGCGCGAAGGAATAAAGTTCAGGGAACCGGAGACTCGCTATTCCGGATCCAGCGCGGTAACGCGTTCAAAATACTTGAGGGCTACGTATTTTGAAAAAACAGCCGGTAGAGGGATTGCAGACAGAAAGGGCATCAAACACCGATTGCGGTCGGTGGAATGGAAGCCATGTTTGTGCTGAGTATACCGCAAGAACGTATTTTAGAAGATTCTTCGGACCAATAGCTTTTGAACTTCAACGCAATTTCGGGCCGACAGCTTGAAGCAAAGCCAAGAAGCGGGGATCGGAGCGCAGCGGGTCAAACATTGGACTGAATTGAATGTCATATAACGCAGTCCTGTTATCCTTATTTTGTTCGTAATATTTTTCGGTCCACTCCATCGCCTTTTCTTTGTCACCTAAAATCAAGTAGATTCTCACAAGCCTTTGCGGATCAACCGATTCATTATTTTTCAGCGCATTCCTGTGTTCATTCAGTTCGGTTTCCCAAGAGCCCCGCCAGCCATGTTTCTTATATAGATTCTCCGATTCTGCAAAAGCAGGATGTTTACCGACTCTCATCGCTCTAATTTGCAGTTTTAAAGCTTCCTCCTGCATGCCTCGAAGCTCATAGAGTATTCCTAAATTCATGTAAGCCTGGGCAAAATTAGGATCCATTTCGATTACTTTTGTGTATTGTTGTATCGCCTTTTCGTATTCTCTCGAATCACGAAGAATATCACCAAATGAGGTTTGAATAGACATAGAAAGCGGGTCCAGATCAAGCGCTTTTTTTATGCGCTGCATCGCTTCTTCTTTGCGTCCTGTAGCAGAAAGACCGCGAGCGTACCAGTGATAAGCCGTTGCATAATTCGGATTCAGCGCAATCGCTTTTCGGTACTCTCGCTCTGAAGCGGCAACATCTCCCTTCCGCTGAAACAAAAGCAGGCCCATAACAACGTGAGGTTCTGCAAGCGTTGGATCGAGCTCCATTGCTTTCGCTGCTGCCGCAAATGCTTTCGGAATTGTTTCGTTGACAGGCAGGTGGTTATAACCGGGTTGCGCATAATAGTCTGCAAGTCCTGCATAAGCCAGCGCATACGTCGGATCCTTATCCAGCGCCTGCTGAAAACATTGCCTGGCTTTTGCAAACCCTTCATGGGTCCGCTTATTCCAGTAGTACCGGCCTTTCAAATACAACTGATATGCTTCGGCATTCTGCGTAGGGCGCTTTCCAAGTTCCTTTGTCTGCTCCGGCGTTAACTTTAATCGCATGCTCTTTGAAATTTCCTTCGCGAGATCTTCCTGAAGCAAAACAATATCCGTAAGTGGACGGCTGAATTCTTCGCCCCAGATCTGTGAACCGTCATCCGTATTCACCATCTCGGCGCGGATGGTCAACTGATCTCCGCGTTGAATCATTGTGGCCATCAGGATCGCTTGCACCCGGAGCTCTTTACCGACGATTCGTGGATCTACCTGTTTTCCTTTGTAGCTGAAGACGGTACTTCGTGCCATCACGCGCAACTGTGGCAACTGAGAGAGCGAGCTGATAATTCGCTCCGTGATTCCATCACTTAAAAAATCAACATCAGGATTCTGACTCGAATTGAGAAAAGGAAGAACAGCAATAGAGTCAATGCTGCTGCGCGAATCATACCGAACGTAGAGCAGAACAACTGCAGCCAGTAACATCAGTAGTATCGTTGAAGCGATTGCTTTCCATTTGCTCCGGACCGGAAGCGGCAAGGCCTTTTGTTCAGAGGTCGTAGAGATCCCTTTTAAGTCAAAGATCAGATCCCGCATTGTCTGAAATCGATTTTGCGGTTTCTTTTCCAGGCAGTGCAGAATGATTCGCTGCAACTCCGGAGTTACGTCTTGCGGGAGAGGGGGTGGATCCTCCTTCAAAATGGCGGTCATGGTTTCAGGCGAAGTCTCTCGTACGAACGGCCGGCGACCGCTGATCATTTCGTATAAAACAGAGCCGAATGAAAAAATATCCGTGCGTGTGTCTACCGGATCTCCGCGCACTTGTTCAGGGGACATGTAGGGAACAGTCCCCATCACAGCACCGGGGGTTGTCTGGCGGGTTTCAGTGGGCGCCGAAGTAACCTCTTCTTCTGCAATCTTCGATTCCCGGCGAGCCAGCCCGAAATCCAGAATCTTTACGCGATCGTCTGAAGTGATGAAAATATTCTCCGGTTTCAAATCTCTATGAATGATTCCGGCAGTATGCGCAGCGGAAAGTCCTTCGGTGATGGCGATCGCTATTTCTACTGATTCTCTTCGCGACAACGGTGATCGATGCATCCGGGCTCTTAGCGTCTCACCTTTCAACAGTTCCATGACTGCATACGAGATCCCTCGTTC
>JBKKAT010000679.1:0-2533 GCA_046714535.1 Acidobacteriota bacterium
TGGCTATCCGGTTCCCAATACAAAATCAGTGGATCTCAGTTCTATAGGCGCATTCCAATCGAATCTGATGATTCGCTTCCATTATTACAATGGAAATTTCGATAACTGGTGGGCGATCGATAACATCAAACTCACCTGCGTGCCTTTAATCTGTCATGATTGCGGGTCAGGCTCGTCTCTATTCTCCGATGACTTTAATGATGGTGTTCTGGCAACGAACTGGACCTATCTCAAACCTGCATGGAGTGAAGCGAATGGCACCCTCAACGGCTCATCGGTGAAAAACAAAAAAGCAATCGCGATTGCAACTCCGGCTTTTTCCGGATGCATCAACTGCACCATTCAAACGAGACTAAGAACCTCGGGTGGTTCGGGAAGCAGCGTGACCATCTATGCCTGGTATGTAGATCCATTGAACACGATGGAGTTGTTGATGAATGAAAAATCTGACACGTGGGTGTTGCAACAACGCGTGAACGGAGAGATTGTGGCGAAAGCGAAAGCCGATGCCTCGATCGCTCCGGATGTTTTTTACAACGTGGTGTTGACTTACAATGGGACGCAATTTCAGCTCACAATAGATGGTTCGCCGTTGTTGAACCTGACTCCTGTTGGATCTGTTCCGCAAGGCACGGTTGGCTATGAAGTCAAAAAGGGAAGTGTGAATGTTGACAGCATTGCTGTGAACTAACCTGTTGTAATGACCGCCGGCTTTATTTAGCCGGCGCTGTTCTTAATAGATCCTTTTTTCGATCTTTTGAATTGCCTCTGCTACAGCACCTGGCAATTGACCGGCTTCGATTTCATTCGACTCAATCCGTTCCTTCTTCATCTCATACAAGCGGGGTAAAGCCGACATTGCCTCAGGGCCAATGTTTCCCAGCGCTTGCGCAGCCCAGACGCGAAGATAAATTTCCTGGCCGGAAAGGATCTTGATTAAACCTGGAACCGCAACTCTAGCTTTCGGTCCCATATCCCCAAGATGCAAAACGGCATACTTGCGTACAGAATGACTGGGATCATTGAGTGCTTTGCTGAGGAGCCCGGCGGTTTCTCCGGATTCTATACAGCACGTTCCCAGCGCATCCACTACGGATTCGCGCACATACTCATCCGGATCATTTAACAATCGCGCAAGCGCCGGAATCGCTCGTCTGGCTCCAGGCCCTGCCTTTGCGAGCGCTGCCGCTGCGGTACTGCGCGTTTCCGCCTGGGCACTCTGCAATGCATTCACGAATGGCGTGACGTCGAGCGTTTGTTTCGAAAGATCCGCTATTGCATCCAGGGAGCATTTTTGCACTTCAACCGAGGAGTCGCTTGCGCCTTTTTGAAAGGAGGGCATTGCCGTTTCGGCGCGAAAGCCGAGTTTCTTCAGTGACCAGCAAGCGGAACGACGCACAAAAGGTTCCGGATCCTGCATCGCCACAATGAGAGGTTCAAGGATTCGCGTTTCTTCGGACAACTCTGATCCGATTTGTCCGAGTGCATCTGCTGAAGTAATGCGAACGTTCATTGCTTCGTGCCGCAGATTTTCGATCAATGCGGGAACCGCATTTGCGCCTTTGTACGCGAGTTCCCCGGCAAAATGATTGCAAATCGAACGGACGTTCGCATCAGGATCCTTCAGCATTTCGATCAGGACAGTTACCACTTCTGGAGTCGGTGGTTTTATCTTGTTCAAAGTCGCACACGCTTCCATACGCATTTTCGGGTCAGGTGATTTCAACTGTTCGGTTGGAATCTGAACAGTTTCCTGAGTGCCGGGCGCCGGCGCTTCCGATACGTCGCTTCCTCTATATTGAAGATAAGATCGCACGCCCATTCCAACGATCACCAAAACAAACAGTCCTATAGCAAGTCCTACCCTCCGAATGGCCTTCGCAGCCAGAGAGGGCTGTTGTTGGCGCTTGTATCTGCTACGTGCTCTTTGCGCGCGACCAATGGGAGCCTGGGTCTGTTGCCGTTGTGGCGGTAGCGGGGCTGCATCAGACTTGACCGGCTTACCACAGTTTTCACACTTCCTGGCTTTTTCCGGGAGCCGGCTACCGCACCATTTACAATTTGAGTAATCCATATGTATGCAGAAGAAAGGAAACGGTTCGGTTCATTCTATAACCATTTTAATTCGAAGTTGAGTCTTCGATCGGGACGATTTGTGATCCTAAACAAAGGATGCATACAAGTCAGCAAGATTCTCGCGTTCCCATTTTTTGGGGTCCTACTTACTAACGCGTAAAATCGGGGGAATCCGGAAAAAATTCCGGCTTAAGTAGTGAAAGAGGTGACAATATTTTCAGGGGAACAAAAAAGGGGCAGAGCTTTTGAGCTCTGCCCCTACTACTAATCTATTAGCAAGTCTAAGTGATCTTCATTTCTTCTTACCACCACCCTTGATCGCCACTGTGTAAACGCGGCTGCCTGTACAACCTACCGAACCGGTGGCAGTCACGACAAAGCTGTACGTTCCGGCCTTTGTCGGAGTACCGCTACACGTTCCGTTCGAATTGAGCGTGAGTCCAGGGGGCAAAGAACC
>JBKKAT010000680.1:0-9853 GCA_046714535.1 Acidobacteriota bacterium
CTCATGCTCCAAGAGTCTTCCTGATAGCCTCCCGTTATAGAAGGCGCAATCCGCATGGAAAGTCCATCATCCAACCGAAATGATGGTGTTTGCTTTCGAATTCCGCCTTATCAAACAGAACCACAAAAAGGAGGAAGCATGAAAGCAATTGTCATTGGAGTTCTGTTCATGACGTTGTTTCTTAGCAGCGCTTTTGCCGGCAAGCCGGCAGGAGATAAACCGATCACTCAGGAGATCTCTGATTACGATGCAAACTCTGTCGCTTATTCCATTCAAAGCGATGGGGTTGGCTTGTACACGAACAACGCGGCCACTTACAAAGGAAAACTCACCGGGACCAGCTCGGTTTTGATGGCGAATGTCTGTGGCAATTTACCGAACGGCGATCGATTGTTGGAGACTTTTGACGTTCGCAAGGTCAAAGTCACTTTAGATAGCACGAACGCAATCCAGCCGGGAGATCCGAACTATCTTGTTCCGCCTCAATTTTTTGGCACAATCACGAGCACGGTTCGCAACATGAATAAGTGCACATGCGGAACAGGTCAAAGCATGTACGCAATGGCCGCCGGCACAAAGATTTTCTGTCCGATGCACTTTCGACTGAATGCGGTGAACTATCGGCTGGACATGGGAGCAAGTGGTGAAACGGAAACAGAGTTCGTCCAGATCATTTGCAACTCTGCTGATTCCGCAGGTTGTAAAGAATGGATGATCGACCCAATTTCCGATCCGGACTATACAACAAATCCAGGTAGGACTCGCGCGCGTCTTGTGAACCTGTCGAATGGTCAAAACATGGGCAATTACTACATGACGTTTCATCTACACGTCACACGTCCTTAAGCGACGGAGGTAAAACAATGAAAATAACACTACGATTCTCCATAATTCTTCTCCTAGTTCTTAGTGCTATGGCACAGGCCGCCTCACCGCAGGTTCAGGTAAAAAAGTCAGTCCTTGCAAAATCTGCGGATGGATTTACCTATTGGCCTCACGCCGCATTGAATACGGATACCGGTGAGACTCTGGCTATCTGGCAGGGTCCCGGAAAGCAGATTGTTTTCGGCAAAATCATTAGGTCAACAGGCGGCTCTACAAAACAAGAGATCCCTGTGATTAAAGGTTTCGCCGGACAAGGATCGGGAGTTGCCTACAATCCCGTAACTCACGAATACTTGCTTGTATACAACCTCGGAGACTTAAATCCGAGTGATGGGATCTATGGCCTCCGATTGGATTCGCATTTGAAGGCGATAGGAAAGCAATTCGAGATTTATCCTGGGACGGACGCAACTCGAAGCATGAATCCTCGCGTGATTTTCAATGCGAAGACATCCGGATATACCGTTCTTTGGGAAAGATGGGACCGTGGAATATCCGGTAGTCGCCTGTCCAGACACAAAACAACTCCCTCCCCAGATGCTGGTATATCCGCGATTCAGCTAGATGGATCCGGAAAGATAACCGGCAATGTAGTCATGATTGCAAAGAACCCTGGAAAGAGTGACTACTATGACGATTTCTGTTGCGGCAGGATTCTGGATGTAGCAATGCTCCCCACAGGTAAGAAGTTGTTGGTTCTGTTCCAACAGCGCAACGCCATTGATCGCGTAGATTATTACCTAGCCAGAGTAGACTTACTCCTCCAAAAGATAAAGGTTAAGAAGTTTGCCAGTTATGAAATTCCGGCTAATGTTCATCCAAACTATCCATCAAGAGGTGCAAGTCTTGCTATTCTGCCGGACGGATCTGCTGTCGTCTTTTATGGAGACAATGACGGCATACGAAGACGGGCAACCAATTCGAAAGGAAAGTTGATCGGAAAAGATTCGGTTGCATTCCCCTCACCGCTCGACGTGTATGTCTCGGATCCGCACGCGGTGTTCTCAACCATTGGAAACACCACAGCCGGCGTCCTCAGTACGTTCCAGGCCTCCGCAGATGGCACCACGACGTTCACGGCGCATGTACTCGACTCCAAAGGATTTCCGATTGGAGAGCCTGTCAGTATGTATCAATACGTTTTGGATGTGAATGGATATCCCGTACCCTGGGGATCCGCCGTCGCGGCTCTACCCGTGAAAACACTCGATACGAATTTTGGGTTCATCTTCCTACAAGCGCTCGCTTTACCGGACAACAAAGGAAACCTGATCAAAGTAAACGTTGATGTTCAGCCTTAAGAATTTTGCTTAGTCTAGCGGCGCGGGGGTAGCCACCTCGCGCCGCTGAGGCGACAATAGCAATCACTTTGATGAATGTCGAAAACAAGACTTATTCAACGCACCTTGCAAGAGTCGATCGCGGCCATCCAGGAGTTGCCGTTTTTCACGAGCGCATTCTGGAAACACAGCACCGTAGCTGCTGCATCTTTTGTACAGCGGCACAGGTTTTCCAAATTTATTGGCTGCCAGTGTCGGATGCCAGGATCTTCACTCGCCGCCGTAGTCCAGGGGACCTGACCTTGCACTAGCGATTGGCATGAATTCTCTTTCGCTGTGTCGCACTTTGCTTCAACTGGTGCGGCCATGGGCGCAATTGGCGCGGGATCGTTTGTCGCCTTGCAGGAATCGATCGCTGCGATCCATGAGTTGCCATTGCTATAAAGCGCATTCTGGAAGCACTGAACCGTAGTTGCTGCATCTGCGGTACAGCCGCAAAGCTTATCCAGATTTCGTGGATCCCAGTGGCGTAACGTGTACGTGTCACCCTTCGCCGTAGACCAGGGGACCTGATCCTGGATCAGCGATCGGCATAAGTTCTCTTTGCCTGCGTCGCACGTTGCGACAGCGGGTGCTGTCGGTGGTACGCCCGGTTGCGGCGTAGTTGGCACAGGGTCATTCACCGGCACTACAGGAGGCGCACTCGTTGTTGGCGTTGGTGTAGGTGTTGGCGTAGGAATTGGCGTTCTCGCCCACGCTGCCGGTTCGGGTGGTGGCCAGGTTGGAACTGGATTATTTCCGAGTGCGGGACCGTTGCCGTGCCCGCAGTTGAATGTCGCAGAAGATGGAGAATTGCCTTGGGCAATCAGCGCACCAAAACACCAGACTCGCAAAGCGGCTTCCTTCTCATCGGCGGCGCCTTTGCATAGTTCCATACGCTCAGCTTCCTGAATCGGACGTGGATCTCCCCCTTGCTCCGGAACCTTCCGCTCATTCATGTAAGTGTTGCAGGCAATTTCGCCGGGAAGAGTTCCCAAACGTACACCACCGCCTGTTAGCTTCGGGGCTGGAGGAGTTGCCGGCAACGAAGCAGGATTTCGTTTGGTGGACCAGCGCGGATCCGCGGGTGGTGGCCAGGTCAATGGAACACTGGTGTCGAAGATCGGCGATCTCCAACGCTTCTTCAGGTCTACGACGCCAGGATGCGGCCAGGGGGTGGGTTCTTTAAACGAGAACTTGTTACATTCCATTACCGCCCACCTTGAAGCCCCGTTAGACCCCGCACCCATCATTTCTGAATAGCACCAGATACGCCTCGCGGCTTCATCTTGAGACGCGACCCCTCCGCACAATTCCAGGAGGTCCCGGTCGCGAATGGGCTCTTCCGTCCACCTCCCAGAGGCATGGTAAGTAAGCAACCAATTCTTCATGTATTTGCTGCATGCAATTTCGCCAGGCGGAGGCCCATTCTTGATCCTTTCGGCGTCGCCACAGTCCAGCACAAGATTGCGCACAATCCCGACACCGGAGGGTGGAACGTTCGATAATTTCAATTTGGAAGGGCCGCCCAAACCGTAATCCTTTTTATTGAACGCAGTCCCCATGGGAAGAAACCGCCAGGACAGACATTCGAGATTGAATGTCTTTGCACTTATGCTACTTGTTGTTGGATCAAACCCGCCTGCCGTTGTTGTCAACTCGCTATTCGAGCATTCGAGCTGCAACGAATTGAGAAAGTTGGCTTCGGGCGAGAGCGCGTCGGTGTAGGTCCCGGAGATGCGCTTTACATAACTGTCTTTAGGGCATCGCAAACGGACGAACCCTGTGGCAAAAACATCGCTGTTCCGCTCCTCAATGGGGTCGCCTACCCATGTCAGATCTTTGTTCGTCCTAACGCAGACTGGGATGATATTTCGAACGGCCGTCCAATTCGACTGTTTGCCACGCGACGTTTCCATCCAATTGAAGTGGTCCGTATCCACCGTTACCCCAACAAGGAGTTCTTCAGGCTTGCAGTTGTTGTGGGTTGCCCATTCATACTTATCGGAAATGCTATTGCCTTCGGAGTCAGTTCGTGAGTACGGATGATCTGCGGCCCACATCGCCTGGTCATTAAAAGGGGTGCCATCCAGTTCGTTTTCCCCCGCATCCAGGCATCGGCCAGTCCCGGCATGTGGAAGGCCAGGAAAAATATTATCTGCTCCGGGAATAATAGGGCTTATTTCCATTACGCATCCCAATCCTTCAGCGCAATGGTGGGTGACGCCGTCGCAAAAAGTCCCGCGGATTTTCCTTGCGACGGATACGCAAATCTGGTTCCCTGATTCGCAAGTCATACCGACATCGCAGCCAAATCCGGCGGAACATGGTTCGTTATCTCCACGTGGAACGGTGAAGCATTTGTTTACGCCGGGTTGGCAGGAAAGCCCGCTTGCGCAGGGCGCAAACCCCGCCAGAATCCCGCATGTCTCACCCAACTTTCGTTCGGCTCCGGCAGCCGTAATCGGAATCAGCAAGAGCACGAGAATCTAGAGCCGGTACCTTTTGGTCATAACTATCCCCCCTTAGGATTGTTACGGCCATCATACACGAAGTTCAACGCAAAGTCGCTAAGCCGCAAAGAACCATCTGGAGGATTCACGGAGTCTTGTAGATTTCCTGAATCAGGTCGAAGTGACTGTCGTTGTGTTCAATCGATGCATCATGGTGAAAGGCGCACGCCGCGATTAACAGATCAGCTGGTGGAACTGTCTTTCCTGCCTTCCTGCATTTTCGAGCCAAATCCCGCGCCATTTCCCATACTTTGTCGGTCGTGGAGAGTGCCGGAATTTCCTTTTCCAGTTCCCGCAACTTTTTTTGCTCGTATTCTCCTTTCGCTCCATTCCATAGTTCCAGCAAAACATAATCACACCAGACCGCCTGCCCATCCACGATCAGTTCCCGGACCCGGTCACGGATTTCAACCGATCCCTTTTCCCGTAAGGCTTCAATCCAGCTGGACGTATCAATCAGTGTCACGAATCGCCCGCTCATTTCTCTAAACGCATCCTTCGCAATTCTTCTGCTGTTATAAAATCCTGAAATGTTCCAAGCATTTTTGCGACACGCGCGAGCCGTTTTCTACGATTAAAATCGACCACTGCTTCCAGCACGGCTTTCTTCTTTGTTTTCGCCCTGGTATTGCGCAGCAATTGCTCCATCTCTTCTTCTGGAATATCAATGGTTGTTTTCATGCTTCCAGAATATGCAAAAACGTATTCCATTTCAATATGTTTTAGAATCCAACTCGTCCGGGTTTGTACTCAGAACTTAGTCTTACTTGTTGCTATGTTGCGCCGATGCATCGGGTTGCGGCGCCTTGACTGAATCGGCTTCGCGCAACCGGTTGGCAAGCGCCTGCAAGAGCTTCCATGCGATGCCGCTGTTCCTTTCGATTAACGGGCGGAACTCCCAGAATGTGAGCCCGTAGCAAACCAGGTCGGTCGCCGCGGTCACGGTGGCTGAGCGAGGGCCTCCGTCGATCAGAGCGAGCTCGCCAAAGTAGTCGCCCGGGCCAAGGGTAGCGACCGGAACACCTTTTTTCGAAACCGTGGCCTCGCCGGAATCGATGAGAAAAAAGGCGGCGCCCCCGGAGCCTTCCATGATGATGGTCTCACCCTTTGGGAAGGGGCGTAGCTTGAGAAGGCGAGCGATTTGTTCGGCCTGTCGCCGGTCCATGTCGGCAAAGAGTCCGACGCGACCGAGGGCAGCCACGGGGTCGCGCTGGGCAGAGACGGGTGCCGATGCTTCGCTTCGGGATTTCCCCGTAGTGATGGCGCGGCACTGTAGCAGATAGAGCGTGCCATCCTGGAACGCCCATTCGATATCGCGTCGTGGGCCGTAAACCTTTTCGCACTGCAGAGCGAGCTCACTCAGCGCGGCAAGTTGAGCGTCGTCCAGGCAGAGCTGGTTCACCTGCGACGGCGCCACTTGCTCTTCGAAAGTGCCACCGTTCGGGAGGGAGCGAATGGCGATTCGCTTGCGGCCAGCCTTGCGTTCGAGTACCTGGCCGGAGCGGTCCAGGCGGAAGTGGTCCGGAACGACGACCCCGTTGACGACTGCCTCTCCGAGACCCCAACTGGCTTCGATCATGCGCTCATCGGCGCCAGAGACCGGGTTCTCGGTAAACATGACCCCGGCAGCAGTTGGGTTGAGAAGTGTTTGAACGACCACGCCGACGCTTGGCCGGGTGAAAAGGCCGACGCGCTGGCGGTATGTGATGGCCGAATCTGAGTTTGCCGACCACCAGACTTCGCGGACGGCGCCCGGGACATCAGCGGCCGAATGCACATTGAGCAGAGTGAGATGCTGGCCGGCAAAGCTCGCCGTGGCGCTGTCTTCGTCAACAGCAGACGATCGAACGGCAAAGGGCGGTGGGAGGGCAGCGATGGCCTTGGCCAATTTTTCGATGGCCTTGTCGTCCGCCGAAGCGATGGCTTCAACAAGGTCGCCGGACAGCGCAACTCCCGGCGGTACCGGAAGTCCCTGCCGCGCGGCATCACCGAGTCCCACTGCCTTGGAGCCAAAGAGGGATTTCTCCTTGGCTTTCGAGAATGCAACGACCTTCTTCATTTCTACTCGAGCACTGTGACTTCCCCCGCGTCCCCATCAACACGGACACGGACACCATTAGCGATGCGTTCGGTTGCCTCACGGGTTCCGACAACGCCAGGGATTCCATATTCGCGCGAGACGATCGCGGCGTGAGAAAGGAGGCCGCCATTGTCTGTGACGATTCCGCCAAGAAGCGGAAGCAGGATGTTAAAAGCCTCAGTTGTCGATTCGGTAACGAGCACGTCCCCTTTGGCAATCAAGCCAAATTCTGAGGGTCCGGAAACGCGACGCGCCGGCCCTTCATATATACCTTTGCTCGCGGCCAAACCATAAAGGACTTTTTCCTCATGCTGTGCCTGTGAACTCCCGAAGATGTGTTCAATGGCAATGAAAATGGCACGCATAACGCGTCCCGCGGCGGGGGGCAGCTGGGAGAGATCAGGCGGTGGCGGTTCGGGCGGTCCAAGAAGTGGCGGAGCATCCTTGGCGGTGTAGGTCGCGCGGTACGTGGCGCGCTCAGCTAGTTCGACTGCAGACGGACCATTTGCGTCGCTGACCAGGGCGCACATCTCATCGATCTCGGCATCCAGCATGTGTTCCGGTGTGATGATGCGTCCGCGACCTGCAACTCGCCGTCCAGCCGCTAGCGCGGCCCGGCGCATAATACCCGACGCCCAGACATCGCTATAGACACCTCGCTCGTCGCGAAGTCTGTAATTATTGCGCGCCTCGCCGAGCAGTTGGTCGAACTCGGCCTGATGCGCCACGGGGACTTTGGCGCGGACTTCAGCGATACGCGCATCATCGAAGGGGGCCTTGGCCTCATCGGAAATTGCGCCGTGGATCGCTCTCAGGAGCGCGTCCGGCAATTCGAGTGCGGTTGGCTCAGCGATGTCAAAGCCGTCCACGAGCCGGTTTCCTACCAGATCAAGATAGCCATTAATCGCCGCGCCCGTTTCACCCTTGAGGGCACGCAAGTCGGCGAGCACCTGTGCGGGGTCGCCGGTGGATTCGAGCAACTTGCGCGCTTCGGCATCCTTCGCGAATGCCCGCTTCAGGAGCTGCATCTCGTCCGAGCCGCCCGAAGAAACCTCGGCCGAACCGCGCATCAATCCCAGCAAATCGGAGTGAGGCAAACCAGTCCAGTCCGCAGCGTGTGCAAGGAAGTCCCCGATTGGGATCGTTGCACCGCCAGTAAAACGCATGTGCTGTGTGATCATGGCCGAATGGTGGTCACGGCAACGCTTCAAGTAAGCGACCAACTCAGAATCAGAGAGTGCGTCCGGATCAACGGACTGCAACTCCATGTGCGTTGCAATCGCCGAAGGCTTGTACTTCTCATCCCAATCGCGAAGTTGCTCGCGCCAGAGCTTCTGAGCGAAAACCTGTTCCGCGCGCTGAAAACGCTCGGGGATTTCAGCCTCCGGTGCGGGCAAAATCTGCCTGTATCCGAAACCATTTACATAGCCCATCTCCAGGCCATCAATCAGTAACCCGTAGAACCGGGCGAAGTCGTTGGTCCCTTTCAGGAAGGGGGCTGGATGCATCTCCTGCCAATAGCGCGTCATCGGCCGGGGCATGTGGACAGGGTCTTGCACCCATGACCCTGGACCGGGTGGGTCAAAACGAAGTTCCTTCGGTGAATTACTCATAATGATTTCTCCCATGTAGGCTTTAGTCTTCATCATAAACCTTCCGGCTTTTGAGGGTCAATTGTTTATTAGTGTTTTCTTTTTAACCCGGAGACGCAAAGACGCAGAGGAGATCAAATTTTCAAGTGGAATCGTTGTATGAAACAACATCCTGGAACCGCGTGTTTCAAAACGTGAAGAGATCCGCACCTAATCTAAGATGTGAAATCTTAAATGTTTTTTTCTACTCATCCGGGATTTCCGGTTCGACCAGTTTCGCCAGTAGATTCAGCGACTCTTGCCAGCCAAGGTAGCATGCTTCAGCCGGAATTACATCGGGGACTCCCTCTTGAATGATCTCTAATTCGGTCCCCGTGGACACTTTCTTGAAAGTGGTTGTCACCTGCATCTGCCCCGGTAAATTCGGATCATCGAATTTGTCGGTGTTACGAATCCGCTCGTTCGGCACCAATTCAACGTACTCCCCGCCGAAAGAGTGGGATTTGCCTGTGCTGAAGTTCGTAAACGACATTTTATAAGAACCACCGGCGCGCGCGTCCATGTGATGAACCTTCGCGGTAAATCCGTTGGGAGGCATCCATTTGACGATTGCGTCCGCATCCAGGAAGGCCCGGTACACGCGTTCTGGTTTAGCTTTGAGGACACGATGAAGACGGATTGTATAGCTCATAATAAATTCTCCTTATTACTATGTTAAGCATTCATTGATTAGTCATACAAGTACGCTCCATTTCGACATTAAGGGGAGGCTGAAGAAATGCTTTGCATTACTATGTGATCAAATTCTTGTTTTTTCTGCAATGAAACGTTCTTTTTTATTGCAAATTTGTACAATTTTTTATTTATCACGCTCATAAGGAAAAGGGCGGTCACTGAGACCGCCCCAACCGTTTTTCAAACGCGCAATCAAGCTTTTTTCTTCCGGGTTGTGGTCTGGTTTTCCTCTTCCTCTTCGTCTTCAACTTCATCTCGCGAAACGATATTTAATCCCGTGCTACCTGCTCCACTCACGTCTACATCCTGAGGATCTTCTGTCCGCTCCGGCCCCATGTAACCAGAACCATCTTCGTAATCTATATTGCCGCCTCTCTGACCTAGATTGATCGAGCCACCTGGAGAATGTCCATCCACACCTGTCGGGTTTCCAACCAAACCCTCTTTGCCAAACTGTTGGAGCAATCCAGGTTGATACTCACCGCTACCGGTTTGTTGATCTTCAGGAGGATCGATGTCGCCTTGAATAACAGGTCGTTTCGGAAGAGCGAACGGATCGATGCCTAAATCTCCAAGCGCGTTTCTGACTTCTTCCTTATGTTTTTCGAATTCTTGTCGTTCGTACTCTTCCTGCTCTGAAGTCGATGCGCCTGGTTTCTTTTCGGTTTCCTGGCTGGTGCCGGAACCCATGCCTTGATATTGGCCCGCTTTCATCTTCCCGATTAGCTC
>JBKKAT010000681.1:0-2719 GCA_046714535.1 Acidobacteriota bacterium
TTTCTTTTTTTCGATCGATGCTTCTGTCACCGATTCGGAATACGGGATAGGTGGAGGAACTGCGGGGTTGGTGGATTGTGTTTTTTGCTGGGTCATCTGTTGCAGATTCAATGTCGATGCGACATTCTCTGAAACGGCCACGCGCATATTTTGCCCACCGGTCTTTGTGAACGGCTCCAGGGCGTCACGAAATTCGGCAACGCTCTGGAATCTGTTTTCCGGATCCTTTTCGAGCGCTTTTAACACAGCTTGTTCGAGTCCGCGGGGAAGATCGGAAATCAGTTCGCTTGGTTTGCGGGGTGGATGATGAAGATGAGCATACATCACGCTTGCCGGCGTATTTGCCTCGTAAGGGAGCGCTCCCGTAAGCATTTCAAACAAAATAATGCCGATAGAATAAATGTCGGCGCGAAGATCCGGTTTGTCGCCTCTAAACTGTTCGGGCGCCATATATCGCGGTGTTCCAACCAGCGCCCCGCTCTGTGTCAGCCGTGAAATGTCTGCGGATGTCGATATGCCGAAATCCATGATGGAAGCTCGTCCCGTGGGATTCACATGAATGTTTTGTGGTTTCAGATCCCGATGAAAAACTCCAACCGAATGAGCCGCTTCCATCGCTTCCAGAATTTGTTTTGTGATTCGCAGCGACTCCTGAATTGGGATGGCTCCCTGCTTCATCAGGATTTCTGCGAGTGGTTGTCCCTCCAACAATTCCATCGAAACGTAATGGATCCCATCGCTTTCGCCAATATCGTAGATGCGGCAAACATTCGGATGAGAAATTTTGCGCGCAAGAACAACTTCTCTCTTCAATCTGCTCAACACCCGCGCATCATCTGCAATGCCCGGATTAATCGTTTTCAACGCCACAGGTATGTCCAGAAATTTATCTATTGCTTTGTAAACAACTCCCATTCCGCCGCGACCCAGTTTCTGTTCAACCTCGTATCTTTTTGCGAATACCATGCCGGCGCGAAGTTCGCCCGAGGTAACAGCCGTTTGCCCCTGGTTAGACAACGCGCGATTTTGAATGCGCTCAATTTCATCCGCAAACTCTGCCATGGAAGCGTGTCTTTGCTCTCTTCGTTTTGACAGGGCTTTCATGACCAGCTTTTCCAGGCCTTCAGGCAGTTCTCCTTCCTTAAAATGAGCAGAAAGCGGTTTTGGTGGTTCGCTGGCGTGCTTGATCAGATATCCCTGTAGGCTGGTTGCATGAAAGGGAAGTTTGTCGCTGACGATGTAATATAATGTCACGGCAAGAGAATAAATATCAGATCGACCGTCAATCTCTTCTCCTTCTTCATGTGCGCCACATTGTTCGGGGCTGGAAAATTCCGGTTTACCGATGAACATTTCTGCGATGGTGTACTTTTGCGTTTCCCGGTAAAGGGGTTTCGCGATTCCAAAGTCGATCACTTTGGTAATCTCCATCCCATCACCGATATTCACCAGCATCAGGTTGTCGGGACTGATGTCGCGATGGATGACTCCTCTTTGATGCGCAACATGCAATCCGTTTGCCGCTTCGCGTATGATCCGCAGGGCCTCATCAAACGGGAGCCGACCCAATCGTTTCATCTTTTGGCGAACGCTTTCACCTTTCATCAGCTCCATCACCATGAAAAACATGTTTTCATCAAGCCGTCCGAATTCATAAAGCTCTACCAGATCCGGATGACGGAGTTTTGTCAGGATTTTTGCTTCTCGAATGAAACGGTCTACGAAGGAAGAATTGCCGTCCGCAAGAGGTGCATGGATGACTTTGATCGCCCGATCTTCTTCCAGATAGACATGGCGCGCACGGTAAACGGCTCCCATCCCCCCCTTGCCAATTACATCAAGAATTTCGTATTCGCGTATACGGGTTCCGATTAGCGGATCTTTTGAATCTTCGGCCATGTCGTAAAAAGGGGAACAATCATTATATATAGGTTCGCCTCAGGACACTAGAAAAACCTGAAAGTCACCGCCGCTGAAAGCCGAGGCTGTTGAAAAAGACGACGCGGGCGGGGACAAGCCCCGCCCCTACAACTAAATCAACAGCCTCAGCTGGCCGTGGTTTGTTTTACTTCTTAAAGTACGAAACGAAGCGCTTCCAGCCTTTGGGCTCTTCACCTTTGTCGAATTCCGTGCTGATCATCGCCTCATTTTGAGTAGGTTCCGGCGGCTGCACAAGGGAGGGCCTGGTCAGTATAAGCGTGGCAGCATAAGGAATTTCTTCTATTGCTTCCAGGTCCGTGAGAAGTTCTGAAACATTTTGATAGCGGTTCTCGCGCTCTCTTGCCATCGCTTTTTGAATTACTTTATCGAGTTGCGGTTGAATCTCTATCACATCCGATGGTTTTAGCATCACACCTTCCAGATGAGCATTCATTACGTCAACAGGTGTATCGGCGTCATAGGGAAGTTTTCCCGTGAACATCTCGAACATGACAATCCCAAACGAATAGATGTCTGATCGCACATCCACATGAGAGGTACTGAACTGTTCCGGAGACATGTACCACGGTGTGCCGACAACGATTCCACTTTCCGTTAGTTTGCGTACTTCTTCTGAAACGGAAATTCCGAAATCCATGATGAAGGCGCGTCCATGAGTGTCCACCATGACATTTTGTGGTTTCAAATCGCGATGAATAATACCGACTCGATGCGCTTCCTGCAGACCGAGCAATAGCTGTTTTAAGATCGGGATTCCTCTTTCTGTGTTGAGTGCTCC
>JBKKAT010000682.1:0-2665 GCA_046714535.1 Acidobacteriota bacterium
TCTGTATCCTGATAGATGCAATCGACAACAATTTTTCCCGCTTTCAAATGCTGAATATCAACGGGGCTTTCTCCTTTAGTCCATCCGATCGATGTGGCCTGGATCAGAATGTCGTAGTCGATGGAGGAGAGGTCCGTGAGTCGTCCGCTTTTTGCCTGAAATTCCGAGGCCAATAGATTCGCCTTCTCTTCTGTCCGGTTCAAAATCCATAAGTCGGCAACCTGCGGCCGGATCACAGTGGCCAATGCTTTTGCAGATGCTCCTGCTCCGATGATCACAGCACGAGCCCCTTGCAAAGGTATCTCTTTGAGTAAAGCCTCGATTCCTTCCAGATCCGTATTTGTACCAATCCACTTCCCTTCTACGTAAGCCACGGTATTGCAAGAACGGAGACGTTGGACTGCAGGAGAAACGGACTTAAGCAACGATAGAACCTCTTCTTTATAAGGATGAGTAATGCTAAAGCCTTTCGTTTTCCATCTGGGCGCGGACCGGAATAGTGCAGGCAAATCCTTGCAGAAAAAGGGCAGATAAATCCATGGAAGGGACGCATCGGCAAAATTCTTGTTTTGAATTTCCGGCGAGCGGCTGTGAGATACCGGATTTCCAATAATGCCAAAAACGGAAAGTTGCTGCATTGTTGGGAAGCGCCGCACTCGATACGTTTGAACCAATTGATCGTACGTAAATTGACCGTTTCCTGTAGAGCGCCCCGGCAAGCTCGCGTAGAGCCAGGGTGCGCCATTAAGAACAGACAGAATCCGGCTGAAAGCGCCAACTTCACCTGCTGCAAAACAAAGGGCGAGCGGACTATGCTCCCGATTGATCTCGATCAATCTGGCGATGACATCATAATTCTCGCTTTCCAGAACGATTTTCGTTATGTGCTCACCGGCCAACTTTTCCCACAAACTGTCCGGATTCTCTTCTTTCGCGTGAAGGGAAACAATATGGAGCGCAGGCGTCCCGCCGGCATTATGGACCGCAGGCTTCCAGCCTGCGTCCTGTTCCACATCCACATAATCCGCAAAATCCAAATAGTTACGAAGCAAATCAGGTCTGCCGTGCGCAGTAAACAAAAGCGGCTTAGTTGTGCTTGGACGAATTTTCGCGCCATCCGGATCGGAAGAAAGATCCAGACGAATCTCAAACAAATCAGCATCAAAAGAATTTATTGCGCTGCACACATCCTCAGTTGCTCCGTAAACGGAAAGACAAATGCGCGGTCGATTCATCGGAGCAAAAGGAAAAGGGAGAGCGTGGCAGAGAAAAGTACCATGGCATCGCGCCAACTGATCACAGGCTGGAGATACGACGTCCGTTTGCCCGGGTAACCAAAACCCTTCGCCTCCAGGGACATCGCCATTAAATCAGCGTTCCGCAAACTGTAGGAAATAAGTGCGGCAAGGATCGGACCGTATTTGCGGGCTTTTCCTGATAATCCTCCGCTTTCAAGATCGACGCCTCTGGACTTCTGCGCCACCACAATCGTTTGAAGGTTTTGATAAAAAAGCGGAACCAGACGAAAACCGAGCGAAAGCGTAAAGGCAACTTTGTAAGGAATCCCGATGCGCGTCAAAGCAAACGTAAATTCTTCGATGCGGGTGATGGTTACAAAGATCAATCCTGCCAGAACAAAAGTATCGATTCTGGTTGCAAGCAGCCCGGCATTTTCAAAACTCCACTCCAGCCCGCGTATTCTTGGGACCACACTCCAAATGGCAAAAGTAAAAACCCAAAAAATCAAAAGCATTTTCCAGAACTTTTTGAGATTCGGGGCGCCACGGGCAATCACAAGTAACGCAATGTAAACAGCAAGGATGATGGCCGTGATCATAAATGACTTTGCGAAGAAGGGAATCACAATACAAGACAACAACAACAAAAGCTTCGTTACCGGATGGAGTGAATGAAAAGGGGTCGTCGCTTCCTGATAAAGATACATACTAAGCTTGCTTCAATACCGGGACGTTTATCTTTTGCAAACTCACTTGTTCTTCCCCGCTGAGGAGACGTTCCAGATCGAGAACCACGAGCAATACGTTTTCATGTTTTGCCACTGCAAGAACATAATCGGCGCCATCGGGCGGAGCCTGAATCTTTTCAGTGGGAATTGTGTAGACCTGATCGGCTTCATCCACAATCAATCCAATTTTCTGGCGGTTGATCCGAAGGATCAGGATTCGCGTCTGCATCGTATTCAGGATTTCGGCCAAACATAACCGTTTCCTTATGTCGAGGACCGGTACCAGCTGACCGCGTAAATCGATCATTCCTTCAACAAAAGGAGGCGCACCGGGTATGGGAGTGATTTCGCAGTAACTGATCACTTCCGAGACACGATGAATCTCTACTGCAAATTGCTGGGTTCCGATCCGAAAGGCGACGAATTGTAGTGCTTCCGTCATTGATGCGATGTTACCACATGAAGATGTGTAAGAAGGGGGATATGGAGATTGAGGGGATAAGGAGATTATTTTTGTTTTTTTTCATCCCCGTATCTCAAATATCTCCTCATCTCCCTTCTTACACGACCTAATTGCCCGATGGTGGCAAAATCAGGTTTTTGAACTCGGGGTCATCATGAAGGCAGAGCAGGTCCGGATCACGACCGACCCAGTCACGATTGTGAAAACCCGCCTTCAGCGCTTTTTTCACGTGTTTC
>JBKKAT010000683.1:0-7581 GCA_046714535.1 Acidobacteriota bacterium
CATCCCGTCTGCGCGCTCCCAATGCCATGCGAATGCCGATTTCCTGCGTTCTTTGCACGACCTGGAAGGAAAGAACTCCATACGTTCCCAGCGCCGCAAGGAATAAACCGACACCGGCAAAAGCAGCCAGTAAAAACATGGTGAACTTTCTTTGACTCAATGAATCGCCCACCACCTCTTCCATCGTTTCCATGTTCGAAACAGGTAAGTTTGAATCCATCTTGCGCAATTCCTCACGCACCACGGGTCCAAGGTTTAGCGGATCTCCGGAAGTGCGCAAAACGACCATCATTGCATTTAGCTGCTGTTGCGAATGAGGGATGTACAGGTCTGGCACCGGATTTGTTTCCAGTCCTCCGAATCGAACATTCCCCACTACACCTATAATTGTCCAGGGCTGAGATTCACGTTCCACAAGACTGACATGAATATCAATCTTCTGGCCGATTGGATTTTCATTGGGGAAGTAATTCTTCGCAGTTGATTCGCTGATCATTACAACAGGACCGGACTGATCCGTATCGGAGTCCTGAAAATTCCGGCCGCTTAGAACCGGAATCCCCATTGTTTGAAAGTACTCCGGAGTGATCACACGCAGTCCTGCGCTTGGCTCATCGTTTGGCTCGGGTTTGCCGATCACAGCAAAGCTTGTGCGCGCGGAGAATCCTAGAGTGAGCGGAAGACCGAATACCGCCGCAGCCGAACGAACTTCGCCATGCGATTTCATACGGCCGATCAAATCAGAATAAAAAGAGGAAACCTGATGCGGTTTCGAATAGGTCGCATCGGGCAAAGAAACCTCGAAAGACAGAACACCTTCAGCACGAAATCCAGGATCCACTTCCATCAATTTGTAAAAACTCTTGATCAAGAGTCCTGCGCCTGCCAGCAAGATCAAGGCAGTAGCAATTTCAACAATCGCCAGACCACGACGCACACGGTTGCGACCGGCAACTCTTACTCCGCTTTTTAATTTGGACGGCATTGATTTCTGGACGCTTTGCAAAGCGGGGATCAAACCGATGACAACTCCTGTCAGGATCGAGACAGACAGGGTAAAAATCAAAATGCTCGAATCGAGTTTCATTTGAGCCAGGGCAGGCACGCTTTCGGAACCAAACCTGACAAGAAGTTCCGTGCACCACAGGCCAATCAGAAGGCCCACAAAACTGGCCACAAGGGAAAGCACAAGACTTTCCACCAGAAATTGTCTGAAGAGTCGAAAGCGTCCGGCTCCAAGGGCGGTTCGAATGGCAACTTCACTTTCGCGCCGCGCAGCTTGAGCAAGCAGCAGATTGGTGACGTTCACGCATGCAATCAACAAAACAAATCCTACCGATGCCCACAAAACCAAAAGAGCTGGTTTTGATTTACGAACTAAAAATCCATGGAGTGGCTGAGCGGTACCCCCGACAAATTCATTGGAACGCGGATACCTTTTGGCAAGGTCGGCAGCGACAGCCCGCAAACGTGTTTCAGCCTGCTCCAACGTAACGCCGGGCGCCAATCGACCGATCGCGCGAATCCAATGCGCGCCTCGCTGCGATGTGTCCAACTCATCCGGACTGAATGCCAACACGCTCCACAGCTGCATTTCTGCCGGATATTCAAATCCCGGCGGTGCAATCCCCACGACCGTGCGATTCGTGCCATTGAGCAATACGGTGGATCCCACAATTTGTGGATCCGACGCAAATCGCCGCTTCCAAAGTCCATGGCCCAACACCACCACTTTTTCCGCCCCATACTTGCCTTCCTGTTCCACAAAACCGCGCCCGTATGCCGGCTGCACACCAAGAACACGGAAAAAATTCCACGATACAAACGCTGTGGGCAATCGCTCAGGTTCACCTTTTCCTGTCAGATCCAGAGTTTCAGTGGTAAACGCAGCTGTTTGCTCGAACGCTCCGCTCTTTGAGTAGTCCTGAAGATCCGGTGGCGACAAGGTCATGAAAGAGCCATCTTTGCCAGTGCTCAAAAGCATGACAAGTTTGTCTGGCTCTTTATAGGGAAGAGGTTTTAAAAGGATGCTATAAACAGCGCTGAAGATCGCGGAATTTGCACCGATTCCAAGCGCGAGTGTGAGAATTGCCACAACCGCAAACAATGGATTTCGCGCGAGAATACGCATCGCATATCTAATTTCCTGTTTTAATAATTCCATATTTTTTCCTCTAGGGGAGCGCGGGCATCCTGCCCGGTGGCCTGCGCTCCCCTTTACTCATAGCGAAGAGACTTCAACGGATCGAGTTTCGACGCGCGGTATGCCGGCACAGCGCAGGCCAGGAACGAGACAAAAATCAGGATTGCAGGAACTGATACATACGTTACTACATCATGCGTACCCACACCGACCAGCAGCGAAGAGAGGAATCGTGTTACGGCGAAAGCTCCGATGATTCCGATGATCGAGCCGATAACGCTGAGTCTCAAACCTCGTTGAATGAACAATCGAAGAATCTCGCGTGGCTTTGCTCCGATCGCCATCCGAATTCCAATCTCGCGCTTCCGTTGAGCAACTTGAAAGGACATCGCCGCATAGATGCCGGCACACGCAAGAATCAAACCCAGTAACCCGAACAAACCCAGAAGGGAGCCTCCCAATTTTGCCGGCAAGAACGAAAAAGCCAGATGCTCTTCTAACGTTCGCGCAAAGAACGCTTGCACATCCTTGTTCAGGAGGGCCATCTCTTTTTCGATTTCGGTGAGTAAAGTTTTCGGACTCCCCTGCGTCCGAACGAGCAACGTCAATCCATCTTCATAAAATTGCTTGTACGAAAGATACATATGTGGAGTTGGCTCTTCGCCCGGTGTTCTGTATTTGACATCCCGGGCAATTCCGATGATGGTTGCCGGTTTAAAATCTTTTCCGATCTGGAACTGTCTTCCCAGCGGATCCTCATTCGGCCAATATTTTTTGGCCATCGTTTCATTGATGATGACAACCGGCTGCGCCTTAGCATCGTCCCGTTCCGCGATATCACGCCCTTTGAAAAGCCGAATCTGGAGAGTCTGAAAATATTCCGGGCCGATCCGGTTGAAAGAAATCAGTAAAGCATTCTGTCCGGCTGATGGAGTTTGTCCTGGAATTCTGACAGGATTTTTCGGCGTCGCAAGATCCATCGGAGCCAGATTTGCGTAAGTCACATCAAGAATTCCGGGCAATGTTTTGACACGTTGTTTCAACTGCTCGAAATAAAGAAGGCCTTCCGTTTCTGAATAACCTTTTTCCGATAAATCTATATCCATGGCCAGCATGTTTTCAGGGTTAAATCCCGGATCAAGCCCCTGCGTGTTCTGCCAGCTGCGAACAAAAAGACCTGCGCAGACAAGAAGCAAAAGCGAAAAACTGATTTGAGCAATCACCAGAGCATTCTTGATTCTCATTCTGTTCACGAGCGACATTCCTGTTTGCTCTTTGAGCGCGGTAACCACATCCTGTCGATAACTCTGCAACACCGGAGTAAGGCCAAGTAAAATTCCTGTGAGCACAGTCACACCGAAACAAAATGCAAGCACTGTTGCATCAGGGCTAAAATCGAAATGAATGGGAATGGTTGGAACCGGCCAAAGTGAAACCAGTAGTCCTGAACTCCAGTAAGCCGTTAGTAGTCCGGCAGCGCCACCGAGAAAAGCCAGCAAAAGACTTTCGGTGAACAATTGAATCATCAATTGCTTTCGGTCCGCTCCGAGTGAGATACGGATCGCCATTTCGCGTCTTCTCTCGATCGCGCGAGTAACGAGCAAGCTTGCCAGATTGGAACAGGCGATGAATAGAACGATTGCCATGAGTATCATCACAGCAGTAAAAAAGATCGTTGCGCCTTTTCGAAGATTGCCGTGAAGAAGCGTTGCTGTAGAGATCAGGATTTTTTTCCCGCGATTGGTGTCCGGATATGCTTTCTCCAATTGCGTTGCTACTGTGGATAGCTCCGCATTTGCCTGCTCTACACCGATATTCTCTTTTAACCGGCCCAGCAGATGAACACTCAGCCTGTTCCGGTCCCTTTGCCAGTCACTCCCCATCATCGAATCCGAAATCAATAACGGCACCCAGGCATCAATCCGCGCGGCGGCAAATGTTCCACCGAACTCCGGATTCATGACACCGATGATGTCGTATGGCCTTCCATTCAGCCGGAGCGTCTTGCCGGCCAGATTCGGATCAGCGCCGAATCTGTTTCGCCATACATGGTTGCTGATCACAACCACACGTCGCGCGCCTGACCCATCATCTTTCGTTGACAAAGTACGCCCTAAAGAAGTTGGAATGCCCAGAACAGCGAAGTAATTCCCGGAAACTGTTTCTGCGAGGATTTGCTCAGAATGCGATCCCGCTTCCAAACGAAAAGGGGTTAGCGAGACCGCAGCCAGACCACTCAACGTCGAATTTCGATCGCGATAATCGATGTAATCAGGATAGGAGAAACGGAGCTGTACTGCCCCGTCCACCGTCTTTTGATAGATGCGAATGAGTTCTTCCGGATCTTTTGCGGGAATCGGTCGCAGCAAGATGGTATTCACGATCGTGAAAACGACCGTGTTGATTCCAATGCCCAGTGCGAGTGTCAGAATGGCAAAAATGGCGAAGCCCGGTTTCTTTCGCATTATGCGGAACGCATAATGCAGGTCCTGCCAGACTCTATTCATGGAGCTATGAAACTACCGCGGCTTCTTCGACGCTCTCGCTCTCTTCCACAACGCGGCCATCAAACAGATGGATCGTCCGTTCCGCGTATCGTGCAAAGCGAGGATCGTGTGTAACCATGCAGATGGTTGCTCCTTCGCGATGCAGATCACGAAGCAAGTCCATTACCGCCTGGCCGTTTTTCGAATCCAGGTTTCCCGTAGGTTCATCCGCGAGCAAGATCGAAGGATGTCCGGCAAGCGCGCGTGCCACTGCGACCCGCTGTTGTTGTCCGCCGGAAAGCTGCGAAGGGTAATGTTTCGTGCGGTGCGACATTCCCACTTTTTCCAGAGCTTCATGCACCATTTTCTTACGATCGGTAGAAGGCAGGCCGCGATAAGTTAATGGAAGCTCAACGTTTTCATAGACCGTCAAATCACCGATCAAATTAAAGGCCTGAAAGATGAAACCGATCTCGCGGTTTCGCACACGTGCCCGTTCGGAAAGCGATAGAGTTTCCACCGGTTTGCTATTCAGCAAATATTTCCCTTCCGTTGGCGTATCCAATAATCCAAGAATGGATAGAAGGGTGGATTTTCCACAACCGGAAGGTCCAGCGATAGAAACGTACTCTCCATTTCTGATTTGCAGATGAATTCCGGAAAGCGCGTGCGTTTCCACTTCATCGGTCAAAAATACTTTTGTTACCCCATCCAGGTTAATCAGCGTTTGGTCGGTCATTTTCGTTAAACTCCTTTTTATTAGTGACTAGTGGCTAGTGACTAGTGGCTAGTCACAGACCATTGCTCACTGGCTATTAACTCAGTTTAATACGGTCAAACTCATCCCATTGAGACATGTCGGAGAGGATCACGGAATCTCCTTCCTTTAAGCCTTCGATGATTTCAATTGTGTTTACAGAACTACGTCCGAGTTTCACTTTCACTCGTTGCGCGGTCGCTCCATCTCGATCAATTTTGAAAAGTGTAATGGCGCTCTCTTCCTGGCCCGAAGCAGGACGTCCCACATATAAGACGCTTTCCAATCGTTCCAGTTCCACCGTGCCATCTACTGTTAGATCAGGCCTGGCCCCTTTTGGTAGTGGGCCATCCAACGCGACATCCACCGTCACCGTACCATTTTGCACAGCAGGATCGATCCTGATTACGTGACCTGGAATCACTCCATTGCGCGTATCCACACTCGCCACCTGTCCGATCAGGATGTCCTTTGCCTGGGTTTCAGCAATCTTTAACTCTGCTTTTAATTTTTCAGGCTGGGCGACTTTTGCAAGAGTTACTCCAGGTGTAACTCTCTGCCCGACCTGCACTGGCAATTGTTGCAGTACACCATCGGTACCTGCGCGAACACGCAGCGCGGCAACCTGCTCTTTGCGCAAGTGATAGAGCGCTTTCATCTGGTCTACTTTCGTTTGCTGCACATTGATCTGGGCTCGGATCGAACCTTGATTTACGCCCAGACGCTTCTTTTCAATCTCGTAACGAAGCGCGTACTCTTCTGCTTTGCCCTTTGATATTTTTAAAGTGATATCCGGCACCAGTCCTTCTTTTGCGAGTGATTCATCCGCTTCTGCCCTCAGACGAGCCGCCAGAAACTCAGACTTTACCTGAGCAGCAATCGCTTCCTGATCCATCTTCTCGCTTTCGAGTCTGGCACGAATGTTTTCGAATTCCGCAATTGCTGCGCGAAGCTGCAATTCCGCATCGCGGGCGGCAAGCTCCAGCTCCGAATTGCTGAGCTCCAACAGAACGCTATCAGCAGTAACAACGGAACCGGGCAGAATCAGGATTCGTTCGACTCGTCCTTCAGTTGCAGCTGGAATGAACAGCACCAGTTCAGGAACCAATGTTCCTGTGCCGCGGACTTGACGCAACATGAGTCCACGTTTTACTTTGTCCACCCATACGGTGTTTTTTTCAACGTTAGGTGCCGCCGGTTTTAATTGCGACAATCCAAGCGTAATCGCAGCAAGTAAAATAACGCCTGCGCCTGCTATGATGATGCGTCGAAGTTTGCGATTCGGCGCTTTTCTCGGTATATCCAATGAATTAATCCTCCAAAATGAGTGCCGAAGTGATGAGTAATGAGCTATGAGACCCGTACTCTTTACTCATTGCTCATGACTCATCACTTCCTTATAGCAACCGCCATGCCACCGTTTTCTCGTCGGAAAGTTGGCAATTTCACGTTCGATAGTGGGAAACAGCGTCCCATATCCGAACATAGCGTCTTAGCGTCTTTGCGTTAGAATATCCCGTATGGGAAAAGCGTATTTTGATCAAGAGTTATTCAAGTTTTTGAGAGATTTGAAACAAAACAACAACCGGGAATGGTTTCAGGCGAACAAGCAAAGATATGAAACGAAAGTGAAGCAACCAATGCTGGAATTCATTGGTGATTTTGCATCCCACCTTCACAAGGTTCATCCGCGATTCGTTGCCGATCCGAAACCCACTGGCGGATCCATGTTCCGGATTTACCGGGATATTCGTTTTTCAGAAGATAAGAGTCCATACAAAACCATGGCCTCTGCGCACTTCCCTCATCACAAAGCAGGAAAAGAAGTGCATGTGCCCGGCTTCTATTTGCACCTGGAACCGGGACAATGTTTTACCGCTTCCGGCGTCTGGCATCCGGATTCGCCCGCATTGCTTGCAATCAGAAACGCAATTGCGAACCGTCCCGACGATTGGAAGAAACTAAGACGCAAAATAAAACTCGATGGGGACAGACTGAGCCGTCCACCCAAAGGTTTCGCCGCGGATCATCCACTCATAGAGGATTTAAAGTTCAAGGATTTTGTGACCAGCGAAATATTTACGGAAAAACAGGTTTGTAGTCCAACCTTTATCACGGATCTGGCCGGTAGTTACAAGAAGATGCTCCCACTCCTCGAATTTCTCAGCAAAGCACTCCGCCTACCCTGGTGAAAT
>JBKKAT010000684.1:0-3600 GCA_046714535.1 Acidobacteriota bacterium
CCTCATAAGAACTTGAATACAGCTGGATTTGCGATTGCTGGGTAATGAGGTTAATGCCGGCGGCGTCGCAAACTTGCCGGAGTAAATCGGTATCTTTGAATTGTGTTTCGATAGTGACAGTATGTGACATTGTTATGCGACTTTCTCCTTTGTACGGATTTTTCGAATTCCCAATTGCGCTTCATTCGAGTGGTTTGCGTCATTTTGTTTCGATGCGGGTATGCAGCGTTTCGATGCCCAGGAGCGAAGTTCGGTGATGCTTTCAGCGTCTGAAACGCTTATCGGGACTATGTACTGTGCAGCATCAAGTAAGGAAGCATTCATCATGGATGCTATTCTACAGAGGCTTTTGATTTCAGCCCCGCTCCAATCTGTCATATCGGGTACGGGTTGACTCGGTTCCAACTTATACTGCGCTGTGTAGATATCAAGGATTGCTTGACGCTCGTCTTCGTTTGGAAAATCGCAGAAAAATAGCGCGTCCCAACGCTCTGCTCGTTTGAACTCCGGTGGTAGCTTACTGATATTGTTGCAAGTACCAATAACATATACAGCGCTGGTGTGGTCGGAAGTCCACCGGAGGAAGGACCCGAAAAGCCTTGCGCTTGTGCCTCCATCAGTGCGGCCGGAGTTTTCTAATCCGGAAAGTCCTTTCTCGATTTCATCAACAAAGAGGATGCACGGTTCCATCGCATCTACGATTTGAAGGGCCTGGGTTGTCTTTTCTTCTGTTCCTCCGACTTTTCCGTCGTAGAGTTTGCTGAAGTCAAGCGTGAGCGTAGGGCGACCAAGTTCTTTTCCGAGGGCTTTAGCAAAGTGTGACTTCCCTACCCCGGCTACACCGAGCACCAACGACCCTTTCGCTCTGGGATCAAGTACCGTTCTCATGGTGAAGTCTTTCAGATTCTGCAGACCTCCAAGAGTTGCAAATGATTCACCAAAGTGCTCGTACGTCAGGGCGGCGCTTTTGCGTATCATTTGTGCCTTCTGGTCGGTAATTACAGTCGGATCGAAGGAGTTTGTTTCGACGAGGGTCAGGGCAAGCGCGTTTTCGGCTTCAAAAGCTGTCAGTCCGGTTGCCGCTTGGATGATCCGATCGAGTGTTTCGCCCTCTGGCACTGGGACGTCTCCTCCTTTTGCGACTGCGTCCACTTTCTCTTTGAGTTCGTTACGGGATGGTAGAGCGAAGTCAAGAACCGTAATGAGTTTTGAGAGTTCCGGCGGGATGGCCTCTGCGCCTGCATGCGAAAGAATCACTACGCATTTGGCATTTTGTTTCAGGGGTCCGATTGTATTCATGAACGTTTGCATTACTTCGACGCTTGCAATCCACTTGTGGAAATTGTGCAGAAAAAGGACGCTGTAAGGCTTCATGTCGTTTGAAAGAGTGAAGCGGATTGCGCTTAGTGGGTCGTTCAGTTTTGCAGCATCGACTTGTTTTCCAGTTTCGCGCATTCCAAGATGACAGTCCCAGGTAAAGGTCGTGTACTTTGCGTCGGTTCCTTCAATCTGTCTTACTCTTTCGGTCAGAGTTTGCTCGGCTCGATCGAGCTCATATGTTTTTACCCATAGTGCTGGATAGCCGGCCAGTAGGTATGTTTCGAAGTCCATGGTTATTAAACGCCTCCTGTTGCTCGCGGAACGTTACTCTCCGACTGCTTTTTTTCGCAGAGTGATTCGTCTTTCCGGTTTATCTGTGATCATTCCGTCCAGAGATTGTTTGATTTCGGAAAATGCCGATCGCAGGTGATCACGAGTGCTTTGGTTCCCTTTGAGCGCCGTGGAATCTACACCTGACATGACGTTCCGGGCGCGAGTCACGAGATCTTGCAGTTCCGCATTTGAAGTGACATTGCGACCGGAGAAATTGTTTAGGAATTGATCCAGCTTTTCGAGGAAGGGCTTTCGGATTGTTTTTTCCTTGCCGTCTTCTGTTGGAGACAATGAATCAACCATATGGTCGACGAATTGCGCCATTTGGGTGCATAGCAATTGTTGGGACTGTTCCAGGACTGTTGCCCATCCTTCAACCGCTTTGTCTCGTTCTCGATCAAAAATTGCCTTGCTCACCCTTTCCAGTTTCCACGGAACGGAGAAGCTTACGTAATTGATTTTTACATCGTAGGCAGCTTTTACTGTGCTTGCGGAAGGGTAATCTCCTGGGTCGTACAGCGGGCCGAGTCTGTTTTTGATTTCATCGATTCTTTGTGGATACACGTCGCATGCTTCATCGATGAGTGCGAGCCGCTCGTCAAGCAGGGGCTGCAAGCCGTTTTCGAGGTCTTCGACGTTATCGATGATGAGCATATACATGCCGTTTTTGAGGATAGGGCAAGGCACAGATTTACTGCGGATGTAGTCGATGATCTTGCGGTCGTGGTTTACGATTCTTTTCAGTTCGGGTGCATCGAGTATGTCTTTGCTGATGTGCAAAAGCTGTCGGTCAACTGTTCTGGCCTCTTTATTTTCTTCGTCCGGTTGGATCTCCTTGATCAGGATGCTTTCGTCTTCAGAAGAAACTGTCTGCTTGAGACCGAAGCGAGATAGCGTTATGGAAAGAATTATTGCGCGGTCAAGGGAGGGATTCGTGTGTTGTGTGTCGTTCTGCTAGCTTAGAATATTGAGTGGTGACATTGTTGGTATGCTCCATTCTTGCGTTGATGTTGTAATTCTGTGAGATTTGAAACAGAAAAAAGGTGGGGATTAATGTTCTGTAGCGTTAGGGTTTGAAGTTAACAATACAGGGATTATTCAGCGATGGGCCGTCCACTTGTATCTTTCAACCCACGGCTCAATTCGCTCTAACATTCCGATCTGAACCAAATAGGAAAACGCGGATTCGTACGCCCGATCATACGAGTGGATAACCGCTCCGTCATGAGTGCTGCAGGTCTGTTCGAGCACCTGGCAAAGCATTTTTTTCAAAAGTTCATTGGCAATTCTAAGCTCTGCATTTTCTTTAAGTAAGTCGGGATTATTCATATGCAATATTTTACTCGATCGCCTGAGGGATTCAGTCTCTCCTCGATCGGCTTCATACAAACATTTCCTCTACGCAACTTTCACAGTATGAATGCCTTGTCGTAGGTGTTCCGCATTCGGCACAATCCCACGGCTGATGTGGGCAGCCGGTTTCGTGTGTCGGATAGCCATTAATAACCAGCGCTACACACTGACTGCAACGAACGCTGTATTGTTTTGTAAATGGAATGTGCCGCGCAAGATCAAAGCCTAAAGCACGCAGTTTTTTAAGGTTCATTGTGATTGTCCTCCGTTATTCGTCGGGCGACCGTTGTGTCCGGCCATCTTTGCAGTCTCCAGTTACTAATAGATTAGTTGGTGTCGATCAGTTTACTTTCGCCCGTTTCCTAAAAACGTTCGACATCCTGTCGTTGTTCTTCGGTAAAACCGGGCAAACAGCAAGTGTGAGTGGAGATATATCTAAAATCGAGTTGCTGTCTGCTTGGGCGGAGGTTATAGGGCAAGGGGTGAAACATCTACGATGTGATCTTTGGTGATGGCTTCAGGCCGGACATATACGGCAGCACCAAGGATTCCGACAAGAGGGACTTGTGTTTCAAGGTCGAGGGCCGCTTCTCT
>JBKKAT010000685.1:0-6178 GCA_046714535.1 Acidobacteriota bacterium
GCTATGTAGGCCGATGGCTGAGCGTTAAAAATATTGGGGACAAAAGTCTGCGGATTTCGATCGTAAAGCGGAAACCAGGAGCTCTGTATTTGCAACATGATTCTATGACCGGGTAAAAATGTGTGATTTGCATGCGGCATACGCACACGATATGTGAAATCTTTATTCGGAGTTATGGCACTCCCTTGTTCGCGGTTTTCGCGATACCTCCCACGCAAGATATCGGAAGAAATCATGAGCTGATAACCCCCAAGCTCGGGTTGCAGCCCATATTCCTCCGGATAAGCATCGATTAATTTCACAACCCAGTCGGCATCTGTTCCGGTCGTCGATGCGACAAGGTTCGCCGAAACCGCTCCGCTGATTGTGATTCTTTCCTGGAGTGGCTTAGAGACAAACGTTAGAACATCCGGTCTCGAAGCAAAAGGCCGCTGATCATCGACAAGCCACTGACGCCATGTTGAATCTTCCGTATAGATAGGGCGAATCGGAGGAACACGATACGGCACCGGTTTTTGCGGATCGGAAACATATTGAGTGAACTCTTGACTGGTACTTTTGGGGTGATCAAAAGTAATCTCGCCGTTGCCGTTGAGATAGAGGCGATTTGTTTTAGCTTCAGGTGGAGGCCATGAGTCATAGGAATGCCATTCATTCGAACCGGTCTCGAAAGCAAGAACTGGAGAAAGAGGTGTCTGTGGATTCAGGTCTTTCAGAAACTTATCGAAAAATGCTTTCATCACATGCATCCGGAAATAGTCAGAGGTATCAGATTTCCAACGGATCGGACCAATGGCCGAGCCCTCTCTGCCATGCTGCCCATGAAACCAGGGGCCGATGACAAGGAAGTTCTTATCATTTTGTTTATCGAAACTTTCCAAAACTGTATAGCTGGCAATTGCGCCATAGTTATCTTCTTGATCAAATAACCCATGAACGGTCAATGTGGGAACACCGCCTGAAGTTTTTTCCTTCAATAATTTATCGACTGCTTGTTCCTGCCAGTATGTTGTGTAACCTGGATTCGCCGCAATTCTCTTCCACGCTGGAAGTTTGTCTACTCCGTAGGTGTGGGCGAGTTCACCGATAGAGCCCGCGATCAAATAAGCCTCATACAAGTCGCGATAACCATAAGGGATGGTTAGATCGGCATCTTTGCTGCTCGTTTGGCTGTAAACATACTCCAATGTGTAATTGCGAAAGGCGCCGTTGTGAAACCAGTCATCACCGATCCAGACGTCCACCATCGGATTGAATGGCATCGCTGCTTTTAAGGCAGGATGAGGATTGAACAATCCCATCAGCGTTGTCCAGCCATCATAAGATGTTCCTGTGATGCCGACCTTGCCGTTATGACCCTTCACGTTCTTGATTAACCATTCGATCGTGTCCCATGTGTCTGTTGAGTGATCAATCTTCCGTTTATTCACGCTGCCACGAAGAGGCAAGTTCAACACATAATCGCCCTCCGATTTATGAATTCCTCTCACATCCTGAAAAACCAGAAGGTAGTCGCTTTCTGCGAAAACCATATCCACAAAGCCAAGTATGGAGGCCATTCGAGGGCTGGAATACCTAGTCGTACGTGTTTTTGCGCTATAAGGCGTTCTGGTCAAAATTATCGGAAGCGGTGTGTTGTGTCCCTTTGGTATCAGAATCACTGTATATAACTTGACTCCGTCTCTCATCGGGATCATCACCTCCTGTCGCGTATGATCAAACGTGTCGGTGACTTGCGAAAAATTGGGGGGAATGTCTGACTCGCCTGTTGACTGAACCGTTTGGGCTGACGCGGGTAGCGTCGCAATCGCGAAATAGACTATTAATATGGATAACACGATTCGGTTGATCATGGGGCCTCCATTCGTCGTGAGATGTCGATTATGAATTTCATCCCACAGAAGTTCAAGCACTTCTGTTACACTTTCACTTACATCGGTAAGATAGTTCGGGGCCTCTATGGTTAAGCTACAACTTGTTCCTGCGGGCGGCGGCGCCAGCCTTCGGCTGAAGCGTGGAGAACAGCTGCGCGTCATCGATCCTGAGGGGGGACAAAGTGGCGATCTTGTGGCCTTTTCTCAGAATGGACGCGAGCGTCTCTCGAACGGCCGAACCTTCGATTACGGAGGAAAGATTTATGTATCGACAGGCGATGTTCTATGGTCCGACCGCAGCAATCCGATGATGACAATCATCGCTGACCAGGTTGGCCGCCATGATTTTTTATATACTGCTTGCAGTCTCGAGATGTATCGCATCCAATATAAAGTGACAGGGTACCATCCGAACTGCTATGACAACCTCTGTTCCGCTTTGCGGGAGCTCGGAATAGAGCCGGAACCCCTGCCAACGCCATTGAATCTCTTCATGAATGTCAACGTCATGCCCGATGGGAGATTGGTATTTGAGCCTCCTAAATCCCGCGCCGGCGACTCGATTGTGTTGCGCGCCGAAATGGATCTCGCGATCGCGCTTTCGTCCTGTCCTGCCTCGACCTGCAATGCCGGTGCACCGATCAGGCCGCTAGCGTTCGAAATCCTCTCATAAACCGGGCTGGCATCTTTTGAGAAATGCGGCCAGGGTATGACTAACAAAATCGATGCGGATGAGAGACGAGTGCATCGATCCGCGGACGCCGCCCAGTGCACGTTCTGGCTCTCTGGCCATAAAAAGATCTTCGTTACGCAGGATGAGGCGATCCATAAAACGGATACCGGCTTCCAGAGATTGTGCATACCTTTTTGCGCGCGTGGTTTCTCCGCAATCGAACGCGAGCGTTTCTGCCGAACGCGAAGTATTGATTGAATAATCCATTTGAGAAACAATAAGCTATCCGGCAAACTCATGAAAGGAAGTAACGTTTTCAAATCTATCTGTCTTCTCATCTGCCTCGGAATATGCATCAAGGTCGATGCGGTAACATTCGGAGATTTCAATCATGACGGCTATGCTGATCTCGTTGTCGGCGTTCCGGGTGAAAACATCGGACGTATTTCAAATGCCGGCGCAATCAATATCATTTACGGATCTTCGCAGGGACTCATTTCTACCGGCAATCAATTCTGGCATCAAGATAGTCCCGGAATTAGGAATGTGGCAGAAGCACAGGATCAATTCGGTGAGGTGTACGCTGTAGGAGATTTCAACGGTGACCGCTTCGACGACCTTGCGATCGGGGTTCCTAAAGAGGATATCGGAACAAAAAGGAATGCGGGTCTTGTCCATGTTCTGTACGGATCCAGCTCAAGTTTGACCGCAATCGGCAGTCAAGTATGGCACCGGAGGATTGTAGGAATTCCGTATAACCCTCAGCGGCTTGACGCTTTTGGGTACAGTCTGATAGCGGCTGATTTTAACAATGATGGCAGTGACGATCTCGCAATCGGTATTCCATACGATTCGGGAAGGCGTGGCGCAGTTCAGATCCTTTTCGGATCTGCAGCAGGATTGACTGCGTCTCAAAATCAGTTATGGCGCCAGGGTAACTCGGCGATCCTTGATGCACCTGAAGCAGGTGATCTCTTTGGTTGGGAAATGGCAGCGGGAGACTTTGATAATAATGGGTTTGCGGATCTCGCAATAGGCGTTCCCTTTGAGACAATAGGATCCACAGAAGGTGGTGCTGTGAATATCATTTATGGTTCATCCGCGGGACTTCATTCAACAGGTAATCAGTTCTGGCATCAGGATAGCTCCGGGATATTAGACCAAGCTGGACTTGGCGATACGTTCGGCTATTCGCTCGCAGCGGGAGATTTTAACGATGACGCTTTTGATGATTTGGCGATCGCGGTACCAGCTGAAAAGGTTGGTGACATGTACAGTGCCGGAGCTCTAAATGTTTTGTACGGCTCATCCGAAGGAATTTCTTCTAAGAACAATCAATTCCTAACTCAGAATACGAAAAGACTTCGCGAGGTTTCACAGATCGAAGAGTTCTTTGGGTTATCCGTATCTGTTGGGGATTTTAACAACAATGGCTTTGACGATTTGGCCGTCGGAGTCCCTCTTGAAAACGACATTGGATTTGTTCAAGTAATCTATGGATCTTCCACTGGCCTTTCTACGACTGACCAACTTTGGTCTGAGAAATCTTTCCAGAGCGGCGATGTTGCTGAATTTGGTGATCTGTTCGGTCTTTTTGCTGGTACAGGGGATTTTGACGGGGACGGGTCTGACGATCTTGCCGCGGGAATTCCTTATGGCGATGCAGACGCCGACTTTGATGACGGCGCTTTACAAATTATCTACGGTTCGCCTTCTCTTTTGAATTTTTCCAGACAGCAATTCTGGACCCAAAATAGTCCGGGCATCATCGATAAAGCACAATCCGGGGATCGTTTTGGAACAATCAAGGAATAGACGTTGCTGAACTCGTAAAAGAATCCACAAAACCGCCCGCACAATCACAGGCCTTGTTATTGCAAGTTCAGCAGGCACTCCTGCAACATGGACCGTCATTGATGGCGGAAGCGGGGGCGGAGAAGGCAGCAACCTGGACGACTTTGAATCCACGCAACCGAGTCATCGATCCGCCATTCGCCGATCCTTTTGCGATTGTGGATTCCGATGGCGCTGGACCTTTTGCCATAGAAGATGAGACTCTGACACTCCCTCACTGAATGCCAGCACGTGTTCCAATCTAACGATGGGAATTCAGAAACCAGTTCCACCTCTTCGCCGAAGGATTGAATGAAATCGCTGATTTAGATGCAAGTACTGATGGAGGGAATACCTGGACCAACGTTTTACAGATGACCGTCATAGATGACAGCTGGCCTACGACAAACACGAAATCGGTTGATTTCAGTTCCATTGCGGCATTTCAATCAAATCTGATGATTCGTTTCCATTATTACAATGGGAACTTCGAAAACTGAACTCACTGCGCGCGTGTGCCCGACTCGCATCTTTTCAGAAAAGCGGCCAGGGTATGACTAACAAAATCGATGCGGATGAAAGATGAGTGCATCGATCCGCGCACGCCGCCCAGTGCACGTTCGGGCTCTCTGGCCATAAAAACATCTTCGTTACGCAGGATGAGGCGATCCATAAAAACGGAGACCGGCTTCCAGAGATCGTGCATACTTTTTTGCGCGCGTGATTTCTCCGCAATCGAACGCGAGCGTTTCTGCCGAAGCCATTCCTTCCAGAATTCAAGCCGTATGAAATCCCGGTCCGGTCGGGTCCAGATCCGTCAGGAATGAGCTATCCACATCACTTGGGCTCGCTCCCGTTCTTGCAAAATTGGCAACGGCTCCCTCACCCATGTCGACTATGATCGATGGAAAGCCTCCAAGCCAAATCAAATAAGAGGTCGAGCTGCGTCCACCATTATTGAGCGGTCCGCCAGAACCCAGTATCTGTAATAAGGCATTTGCTTTATGCATCGCTCCCGGATCTTGTCTATGACGGCTCCGTCTTTGATCACGGAGATGATTTTCATTTGAGTCTTGCGCAATTTATGGTATTACCTATAATACCATAATGAGGCACAAGGTTGTCATTGATACAAACGTCTTTGTTTCAGCGTTACGATCGAATCAGGGAGCCTCTTTTAAGCTTCTATCTCTGATAGATCGAAGCATCTTTGAAATTCAGTTATCTGTTCCCTTGGTACTTGAATACGAAGGCGCCGCTCAGGCACAGCAATTAAGGCTGTCAGAATCGGATATCAAGGACATTCTTGATTATATCTGTTCCGTCGCAAATAGAAGGGAGATCTTCTTTCTCTGGCGACCATTCCTGAAGGATCCGAAGGATGACTTGGTTTTGGAATTGGCTGTAGAGTCTGAAGCCAGATTTATCGTTACGTTCAACAAGAAGGATTTTCAAGGAATTGATCAGTTCGGAATTAGACCAGTTACGCCGCAGGAATTTCTAGATATTATTGGAGAGAGAAAATGAGCACCATTAGCATACGAATCCCCAATTCACTGCATCGAACTTTAAAAAAAATGGCGGAACTAGATGGCGTTTCCATGAATCAGTTTATTGCATCAGCTGTCGCCGAAAAGATTTCAGCGTTTGCTACGAAGGAGTATCTTGAAGAACGAGCCAAGAAAGGCAGCCGAAGGAAATTTAAGCGCGCAATCGCCAAGGTTCCTGCTGCAAAGCCAGAAGAATATGATGCGCTCTAGATATCATCGGAAGATTATTGCATTTTCAATTATCGAAG
>JBKKAT010000686.1:0-2611 GCA_046714535.1 Acidobacteriota bacterium
GAAATTTTCAGGGTAAAGGAAGTTGCGAGGGGTTTTACTAGAACGCTCGCCCGCAAGAGGCGATTTGACTCCTCTGTTCGTGATTTTTTTGACATCGGTATGACAACAGCGATTTTGAAGGACGAAGTAGACTCCCCGCTCCTTCCCATGTGTCCGGAGGAAATTATCCGATCGCTTCGGCCTAACGAACTAACGAATCTTTACTTTCTAAAACTCGATCAGTTTCTTTTTTCCGATCCGGCCGTATCAGAATGTCTTTCCTCTTTACCTGCGACTTCTCTGGAAAAACTGAGTGAGCAACTTCAAACTGAAATCACACGTGCCAATGAGACTTTCAGCAAGTTCAAGAGTGAAAGAAAAGCTGACGGTGGAAATCGGGCTAATTCAGCAGGTGCCCCGCAACTTCAGCAGGTCGTAGTGCCCTCGCAAAGCTGAGAGAAAATCGCAATAGGTCACCGTGGAAACGTGGAATTCGAGTAAAACCTCGTTCACCATTCGGGTCAACGCTGGATAATAATGGTAATGAGCCTTGGGCAACAGGTGGTGAGTGCGGTGGTGGTTAAGGCCCCCCAACAGTTGATTCATCCACCAGCTTTCCTCGCTGTGATTTGGGGTGACCTTTGCCTGATATACACCAAAGTCCACACGTTTCTTTCGATCCAGTATCGATTTGTCCAGAGCGTATTCGTCCGCAGCCTCTGCACAAGGGATCACTTGATGATTTACTGCAAAAGCGGCCGTTAACAAAAGACTAGCGGGACAGACCGCTGCTGCTAGCCACAATAGATTGCCTGTTGCCAGTGCATAACCGTAATAAAACGCAAAAAAACAAGTTGACACGAGGACGTTTATGAGACGGCGATTGGCGAAGCGAGGTTGGGTGAGCAACGCCCACCATTCCTCCAAGGCCGCAAAAAACAAGACCGCAGCATATACTAATACAGCATATATGTGCTGATGGCGATTCCACGAATGGAGAGGTTCTCGCTTGGAAGTGCGGATTCCTGGGAAAGCGGTGTCGTCTAAGCGATAGGTGGCGGTGTAGAGATGATGCATTTCCACGTGGGAGGAATTGAGGCGATCTGCACACTGCACCGAAATCATGCCCCAACTGATCTGCGTTATAATCCAGTTAAGGCGTGGGTTTTTTGCTACGGTATAGTGTGTGGATGCATGAGCTTCCCTTAACAGCATAAAGGCCCGCAATACCGAGGCAGTAAACGCACAAACATAAACTGGAAACCACTCCCCCATCCACGCAAAATACCAGGCAATTGAACCACTCCCAAGAATTGCCAAAACATGTGATATCCAGATCGCAAGATACTGCGGCGGTGCGTAAAGGTCTCTAATTCCCTGCTCCTGCTGCCAGTTTAGAACGCGACGCTTCAACACTCGAAAAAATTCCGCATCGGCAAATGTGAAGGGACTGGCTAATTCGGGCGGATGCGATGGGTCGTTCTCTGTGTCAGCCATACGCGCAGTAGGCGAGACTAAATGGTAGCTTTCGATGAGCGGTTCAGCATCGAAGGCGGCCATTGCCTGTTCCAACCCCACAGGCCCGCCGCGGTGCCGCACTGGAAATAAAATTTCTCGACCATTGATTCTGATCGTTCCCCCGCTGCGGTTGCTTGACTGTAAAGAGGATATTACAGTGTCTTCGGTGTTCCCAGGGTCTCCTGGGACGTAGGACCTTCTGGACGCAGCCTTATCTTTGCTTCCAAACCATGACACAAGCCTGCTATGGTAGTCATTTAGTTTTGCCATAATCCTCTTAATTAATCGCAAAGCGACAAATTCACGAAAAATCTCGATGCCGCGCATACTTCCGCAGACTCAGCAAATTCCATACCAATAAAATTTAGCCGCTCAATCTCAGTAGGATTGCTCGAAGGTTCATGATTGATGGAATAGGCTCTTTATTTGCTTACACGTCATTGTCTATGTGATGACTAGTGGCAGAAAGCAGGAATTTTCAAGGCGGCGCTTCTGGATGAGCGAAAAAGATGATTAACAACATTTCACCAGTTTTTTAACTTCGAAATTCCCAGATCGCTGATTTGGTGTTTTTTGAGGAATAAAAGTTGAAACCGCTGCTCTGTCCGCTGAGCTACAGGGCCTTTTTTATCAATAGTGTATAAGTTTATTAACAATGAACCAGGCAGCAGAACTGATATTTTTTCTTTTGGTGTTGTGCTTTACGAAATGGCAACGGGCAAAATGCCTTTCGGCGGAAAAAGTGCGGCTGCGCTTTTTGTGTCCAACTTACAGCAAGCGCCGGTTCCACCTGTGCAGCTCAACTCTTCAATTTCGGAAGATCTGCAGCGAATCATCTTCAAGTGTCTGGAGAAAGATCCGATTCTCCGCTATCAGCATGTCTCTGAAATCAACGTTGATTTACGAAAGGTGAGTACCTCCCTTCCTGTTCTAACAACTCGAGACTTGCCGGTGCTGATCGGCGTCAACTATATTTTCTCCTCAACGACAATCATTTTTCCCCATGGTTGGGTTGACGAAAAGTGCATCTGTGACGGAGTTACAGATGAGGTGGATCATACTTTGGCTCCCACCTCCTTTGTTTTAGATTTTTTCGCTGCGGCCATCCGGTAGC
>JBKKAT010000687.1:0-5700 GCA_046714535.1 Acidobacteriota bacterium
ATTCTAAGTTACGGAATCACGGAGAACGTTATGGTATCAGCGTCCGTGCCGGTCATTGCGGGAGAAACCGAAAGTCTTACGCCGGCCCTGGGAAGTTTTGAAGGATTCGTCACCTGGCGTTTTCAGAAACGCAATCTTGGAATCGCTCGCCGCTATGAAAGCGTGGTATTTGGAGGCGTGATTTATCCAGCGGATCAATTTGGAGCGCTGAGTCTTGTGGAAAAAACACCGGGACTTCTGTTGGGTGGATGCACCGGCCTGGTTTCGCGGAAGCATTATCTTTGGATGGGAGCGTCTTATACAGCGTTTCAAGAAAAGGATGGAGACAGACGTCCTGATCTTCTGTTTTACAGCGTAGCCTGGGGTTTTCGACCCGAGGCGTGGTTAAAGGAATATCCGGCATGGGACTGGAGATTATTTGTGGAAGCAACAGGCGAGGCATTCGGCGATTTACAAATCAACAATTTGACATTGACTGACACCGATGAGCATCAGCTTCTTTTGGGTCCCGCCATTCTGGGACAATATAAAAGCATTGCAGTCGAAGCCGGTATCCAGGTGGCAATCTACAGAAATACAGGATTGGATTCGGGAGAAAGATTCCGTTTTGGTGTGACCGGCGTTTACTATTTTTGAGGTATTTTCCATGAAGAAAATTGCAATTTCGTTATTCATCTTCTTATGCCTTTTTATCTCAACAGGATCCGCACAGCTTTTACAGGTGGACGTAACCATTTTTGGAATGGACTGAGCGCTCTGCGCCCATGCCGTGAGCACGGGATTGAAAAAAATCGACGGGACAGAAAAAGTAGAGGTGAGTTTAGAGCAAGGGCTTGCCAGGATTCAGCTCAGACCTGAAAACAAAGCTACTCTTAAAGAAATACAAACTCTCATCAAAAAAAACGGATTCTCTGCAAAAGGGGCTCAGCTGAAACTTCGCGGAAAGCTTCGCAATGAAAACAATTCTCTCCATCTCACAATCACCGGATCTAATGAATCTGTGCCCGCGAAACTAAATCAACAGCAATCGTTCGATCCACAAAAAGAGTACTGGATCGAAGGAAGTCTGAAGATGGAAGACAACGGCGCGCAAAGCCTGGCGATTGCTCTTCTAAAAGACTGAATCCAATTGGGGAGCGCAGGCGGCCCCTGCAATGCACCGCGTACGTCACGTCCGCCCTATCCAAACCCATAGCTTGTTTGAACTCATCACATCGCGTCACGAACGTTGCGACGATAAGTCTTTTGTCTTGTGATGGCAGACTGATTTGTAACCTCCTAGATTTGCTTTTCCAGCCGCTGGCAAGCAGCGGGAACGATCTTTTTACTTTTTGACATAACAGAAAAGAATAAGGAGAAAAGAATGAAGAATGAAAAAGATGTAAAGAATAAAGGACTCGATCCAACACCTGATGCAAACCCGGATCCCATAACGGGCGAGGAAGGTTCTCATCCGATAGGTGTTGCGGCGGGCGGAACAGGTGGCGCGGCAGCCGGTGCAGCAATAGGTGGTGCAGTGGGCGGCCCGGTTGGCGCCGTGGTTGGAGCGGCTGTTGGAGCGGTAGCTGGTGGTTTAGCGGGCAAGGGAGTAGCGGAAGCGGTGAATCCGACAGTGGAAGAAGGTTACTGGAGAGACGAATATAAGAATCGTCCTTATTTCAAGAAAGGAACCGACTACGACACCTATCATCCCTATTACAGGTATGGATGGGAAGCGGCGTCTCGACCCGAATATCAAGGTCGAACCTATGACGACGTTGAAAAGCAACTGGAAACAGAGTGGCCTACTTACCGTGGTGCGGCGAAAAGCGATTTCCGCGAATACAAGGGTGCAACGCGCGATGCGTTTGAGCGTGCATCAACTTCCTTAGAGGGTGTAGGACGCGAAACTTCTCGCAAAACGGATTCTGTCTGGGAACAGGTAAAGGGCAAGTGGAAACAATTCAAGGGCTCGGTAAAAGAAAAGTGGAATGACTTAACCGACGACGAAATAGAACAGATGGAAGGCAAAAGAGAGAAGATCATCGGCAAGATCCAGGAAAAATATGGTGAAGCCGAATGGAGTGCCAGCGATATCGAACGCGAGCTAGACACATTTTCCAAGAGAAGATAGTTTCAAAGGTATTATGGACTGCGGGCGAAATGCCCGCGGTCCCTAATGCAGGCCCTGCCTCTGCTCCTCTCACAGATCGAGAAAAAATCCTTTTCGTTTTAACTCGAAGTACCTCTTCTTATTGAACCGGTACAAACCCCTTGGTTGAGAACGGCCACTTTCCATGACTGTTTCCTCCAGAGGAATCAGAATCTCCGACTCCCACATTTTCTTTCTGAAGTTTTGCCGGGAGATGGACTGCCCCAGTACAAGCTCGTACATTTTTTGAAGCTGTTGAAGAGTAAACTGAGGAGGTAACAGGTACATTCCGATCGGTTCGTAGCGCACTTTTTTCTGGAGAGCGCGCAACGCGGAATCGATCATCTGATCTTCCTGAGGTTTTAACAATGGACGCCTGTTTACAGCAAACCATTCTGCCGAAGCCGTTTTTTGTTTCTTATCTCCATTCGTGAGATTGATGACTGCGGAATAAAGAATTGTTATCCAACGTGTCCTTATGAAATGACCTTCGCCAAAGGCATAAACCTGATCGAGCGACGATTGCTTTTGCGGCAAGTATTCCTTGAACATCCTCATCGCTGTCTCATCAAGGGATTCCTCCAGAAACGGAACTTCAGCTACCAAAGTCCATGTCTTTTGTTTTTGTTTTTTCCTGAGTAGAATGAGAACGTCCGTTCCATCATATCCGAAAGGAATAAAAGCGACGCGCACGCCAAAACGTTTCGTGGCGCATTTACTTTTGAGGCTAACATTTCCGGATGAATTTCTTGATCTTATGATTCGATTTTCTTTCACTCTTACATAATGAAACTCAAAACTATCATTTGCCATTGTGAATATTTGATTCGCTGTAGCAGCTGGCGTGACCTTGAAAAATTCCGATAATCCAGGTGAGGAGTTCAGGAGGAAAAACATGAACAAGCGATTCTTCATTTCAGGCATCGTGCTTGCCATTGCCTCTTTGCTTCTTGGCTTTGTGGTTCATGGAACATTGTTAGAAGCTGATTACAGGTTGACGGGATTGTTTCGGAGTCCTGCAGATGCTCAAATGCATTTTCCTTTCATGTTGCTTGCGCACTTCTTGATTGCTTTTGGATTCACGTGGATTTACCGCAAAGGCCTGGAGCCGGGCAAGCCGGCGATCGGGCAGGGGATTCGCTTCGGCATTGCCGTTGCTGTGCTCATGACGATACCAATGTGCCTGGTCTATTATGCTGTTCAGCCAATGCCAGGTTCGGTGGTTGCTAAACAAATCCTATTTGGTGTGATCGGCAATGTCGTTCTTGGAATCATCGCATCCTTGCTGAACCCGCCACCGCAATCGTAATAACAGAAACCCGATTACTGTTCTATTGCTTTGTATTTTCGCAGTATTTCGATCGTGCGATCGACCGGCAATGCTTCTACGGTGTTGCCACGGCCTGTTAAAGTAACCGCGCGAAACAAGGAATTGTAAATCGCTTCTTCGGTCGCCTCAATCACCGCGAGAAACAGCGGAGACACCGCGTTGTTCGAAAGCAGCTTCAAATTCTGCGGGGTGTACAGGTTGGTTTTCTCATCAACAGGGCGGATGCGGGTTTCAGTAGCGTTCGAAAAAGCAATTGCATAATCGCCGCTTCCGTTGTCTGCCGATGCGCCAGTTCGAGCAAGGCCCATCATCGAGCGAAAAGCCATCCGTCGCAGATTTCGAGCGTCAACCGGAGCATTCGTGGCAATGACAATGATCACAGAACCGCCGCTCTTATTGGCGGGCACGGAGGCCCGCCCTCCCACTGAGACATCGGTCTGCTCCAGTTCGTCTTTCAGATAATATTTTCCCAACTCTTTCCCAACCGGCGCGCCCGCGATGGAAAGCACGCCACCAAAGTTGGTTTGAGCAAGTACACCCACCGTGTAACCACCAAGGGATGGCGGCAATTTTCGAGACGAGGTGCCGATTCCTCCCTTGAATCCAAACGCAATTGTTCCGGTCCCTGCTCCGACTGCACCTTCCTCTACAATTCCATCTTTCGCATTTTTAATCGCATTGAATACATCATCACGAGTGATGTGCCGTCCGCGGCCGTCGTTCAATACCCAGCCATCATTGGTCTCAGCTACAACCGGATTGATGGATCGTACCTCTTCATTACCTGGCAGTTGTAGCATGTAATCCATCACCGCGTCCGCAACGCGTGGAACACTCAAAGTGGATGTGAGAAGAATGGGAGTCTCAATTTCGCCAAGTTCGTTGACCTGCGTTGATCCTGCAAGCTTCCCAAAACCATTCCCAACAAAAACGGCCCCTGGAACTTTTTCGCGAAAGAGATTACCCGAATGCGGCAAAATTGCCGTAACTCCGGTCCGAACGTCCATGCCGCGAATCATTGTTGTATGGCCGACTTGTACGCCGGCTACATCGGTAATTGAATTCAGCGGACCAGGAGGAAGTATGCCTATGCGCAGACCGATCTCGCGAACCCGCGGCCGTTTGCCTTGCTCCGAACCGAAACTGCACAAAGCGAGTGCAAAAATAATTGCAACGAAGCCTCCTTTTGCAAAAGAAACCGTCATCGCGCCCTCCTATTCGCTCGTTCGCTCATGATAACATTTTTGCGAATTCCTAACGCGGAATCAGCGGAGATTGATAATTATTTTATTGTTGCCTGGTTTGCGATAAATCCGCTATAATTCTAAAAATCTTATTGGAGTCTGTTCATTCTCAGGATCCTTTTAATCGAAGACAACGAAGGGGATGCTTCTTTTGTAAAAAGCATGCTCGAAAGCCGGTCTGCGGATCTACCAAACACACTGTTTCACGCTTTTTCTCTCCTGGATGGTATCCAGCAGGCAAATATACATCGTCCGGATATTGTTCTCTTAGATTTGCATCTTCCTGATAGCCATGGTCTTGGAACGATTCAGCGATTCACTTCTGTTTTGCCGAATCTGCCTTTTGTTGTTCTTACAACAGAAGACGATCCGAAAACCGGGATCGAAGTTCTACGGGAAGGCGCCGAAGACTATCTTCTGAAAGGCGAAGTGAATGCGCGCACGCTGGTTCGCGCAATCCGGTACGCGCTGACGCGACGCGAAGCAGAAGAGAAAAAGAGACAGAGCGATCTGATGCTTGCCGAAGCCCAGCAGATAGCGCATATCGGGAGCTGGGAATGGGATGTACAGGCCGATCGGGTAGCGTGGTCGGATGAGTTGTACCGCATTTATGGTGTAAAAAAAGATGAGTTTCTCGCGAGTTATGACGGCTTTCTGAGATTGATCCATCCAGCCGATGTGGACTACATCAAGGAAACGATCGGAAATTCTTTTACGACACTTGCGCCTTTTAGTTTTGATCATCGAATTATTCGACCGAATGGTCAGGTTCGGTGGCTTCATGGAACTGGTAAAACAGTTGCCGGGGCAGCAGGCGAAGTTCTAAGAATGTTTGGTACGGCGCAGGATATTACTGTGAGAAAAAACGCAGAGAACCTGCAACGGGAGTTGGAGGAGCAGCTCAGGCAATCTCAAAAAATGGAAGCCATCGGGCGGCTTGCCGGCGGAATCGCGCATGACTTCAATAATATTTTGATGGCCATTAGCGCCTATTG